>JBPBQU010000372.1:0-9714 GCA_050955085.1 Janthinobacterium lividum
CCCGTCGTTGCCCTGACTCATGGCGTTGAGCATCGTGACGATCTCGTCACCCAGGACCTCACCGACGATGACGCGGCTGGGATTCATGCGCAGCGAACGGCGGACGAGTTCCGCCATCGACACCGCTCCCACCCCTTCGGAGTTCGGCAATCGTTCCTCGAACGCAACGGCATTGGGGTGCGCCGCGACGTGCGCGTCGAGTCCGAGTTCGAGGGCGCGTTCGACCGTGATCAGCCTCTCGTGCGGGTGGATCTCGGCGGCCAGCGCACGCAGCAGGGTTGTCTTCCCGGAATTCGTCGAACCGGCGATCATGATGTTCTTCCGGGCCCGCACGGCCGCCCGCAGGAACTGCGCCAGGTCCTCGCTCATCGAACCGGCTGCGACGAGATCGTCGAGCGCCGCGGTACCGAGGCGGGAACGTCGGATACTGAGGGCCGGCCGCTGGCAGACACCCATGACGGCCGACAGGCGGGAGCCGTCGGGTAGGCGCAGGTCCAACTGCGGGTTGGCGGCATCGAAGGGACGAGACGTCAGGCCCACGTTCGCGGCCAGCACCTGAACGAGCTCGACGAGGTCCTCGTCGGACTCGGCGACCGCCTCGTGCAACTCTTCGCGGCCGTCGGCGTAACTGACGAACACCCGGTCGAAACCGTTGATGTCGATGTTCTCGACATCGGGGTCCTCGAGCAGCGGTTGCAGCCGACCGACCCCGAACAGGGCGGCACCGATGGCGGCGGCGACGCCCTCCTCGGCCACGGGTGGCAACGGTGGCCGGCCCGCCTCCATCTCGGCGCGGGCGTGGTCCTCGAGCACCTGGACGACGAGCGAGCGGGCGAACTGGCGTTCATCGGCACTCGACATCGGAGCGCGTCCACCCGCTTCGTCGCGACGACGCTGGGTGGAGAGCCGATCGGCGACCTGGACGCGCAACCGGCGCACCAGGTCGTGGTCGGTCGCGACGCGGGCGTGGCCACCAGCGGCGCCCGCCAGGCTCGGCACGGCGTTCACGCGGCCCTGCGCACGTCGGCGTGAGCGGCGGCCACGATGGCCTCGAGAAGCACCCGGCCGGAGCGGACCAGCGCGGTGCGTTCGGGACGTGGGTGGCGCGCCCCGTCGAAGACCCGGGCGCCGGCGGGGTCCAGCGGCAGCATTCCGAAGTCCTCGACCCAGTCCCCCGCTGCGCGCACGAGAGCGGCTGCGGCACCGGCATCACGACGGCGGGCGTCGCCTACGACGAGGAGACCGACCCGCGGCCGCAGACCGTCCGCGCGTCGCAGCACCGTCCCCAACGTGCGCAACCGCTCCCGGGCGTGCAGGACGCCGCAGACGTCGTCGCGCAGGACGAGCACGACCACGCTCGACTCGCGCAGGAGGGCGAGGTGGATGGGTCGGGCGTCGAGGCGCCCGGCGTCGACGACCACGTCGATCGGACCGCGATCCGCAGCACCGCGTCCTATCGGGTCGAGTCCTATCGGGTCGGGTCCTATCGGGTCGGGTCTTATCGGGTCGAGTCCCGCCGGGTCTTGTTCTCCCTGGTCGCGTTCACCCGGGTCCCGGCCCAGTTCGGCGACGGCGGCGGCGAGCGTCGGCCACGTCTGGGCCGCGGCGATGGCCTGTTCGGGGGAGGTGAGGCCGCAGACCACGGCGGTACCACCCGAGACCGGCTGCGCCTGCGCCAGGACGTCATCGGCGCTGAGCCCGCGACGAGCGGAGGTCAGCAGCGGGAGCAACCCCCGCTCCGCGTTCAGGATCCCGCCGTCGGCGGCGGGAACGCGAACCGCGATGTCACCGCCGCCGGGGTCGGCGTCGAGGAGGAGCACCGGGCGCGGCCACAACGCCGCGATGAGCAGCGCGCTCGTCGTGACGCCCGGGGATCCCTTGGCGGAGAGGAGGGAGACGATCGCCACGGTTCAGTCCCGCACGAGATCGACGGAGGGGGTGGCGGTGTCGGCCAGTCGGATGAGCGCGACCTGGCCGGCTGCCGCGGCGGCCACCAGGGTCGCCGTCGCATCGACACCTTCCTGGGTACCGGCAGCACCTCCCGCAGGGACGAGGAGGGAGATCGCGTCGGCGTCGGCGGACGACCCCCCGGCGGCCACGACACGCGCGGCCTCGAGCAGCACGGTGCCCGCGGGTTCACCCGTCACGGTGTTCGCCCCGTCGGCCGAGACCAGGTAGGCACGGACCACGTCACCGGATTCCAGCGCCTGACTCGGGCGCTGCTCCGGTGCGACGACGATCCCCACCACGCCCGCGTCGGCAGGGACGGTGTCACCGGCCATGAACATCGTGCGGTTGACCAGGGTGTCGGTGGGTATGCGCGTCGTGGCGTAGGTCCCCACGAAGTTCCTCAGGGCGCCGGCTGGGACGGTGGCGGCACCGTCGGCCGCGACCCGGGCCACCCCGAAATCCTGTGCCGAGATCCGCGCCCCCGGCGCGATGTCGTGTCGGGCGACCAGGACGTCGACACGATCACCACTGCGGTGCACCAGGAGCGCACTGCCGAGAGCCCCGGCCACCACCAGGACGAGACCGAACGCGACGAGCGCGGGACGACGTTCGCGAACCGGTGCGGGCAGCGAGCGCCCCGTGATCGCGCTGGATCCGGCCGGGGTCCGCTCCCCCGTTCGCGCTGGTGCGGCGGTGGGTGGCATGTGGTCGACGCTGCCAGCTGAACACCACGCGGACGCGCTATCTCACAACGGGTTACGCCGTTCGGAACCGCACTGTCACCCACCTTGCGCAAAACTCATCACGCTCTGTGCTCGAGGTGGCAACCCCGTCAGTGCGGGGCCGTGGAGTCCTCGAGCTGCGCCACGCCGGGAAGCAGAACAACCCCGTGCGCGGCGCCGGCCGGCGCGTCGAGAGCTTCCGAGAGCACGTCGGCCACCCGTTGGACCCGGGGGTCGCGCAGGATGGACGTGTGCTCACCGGGAACCTCCCGGAAGGTGACGGCGGGCCCGAGGTGGGGTCGCCACTGCCGGCGCACCGACGCCTCGGCATCGTCCTCGGCGACCAGGACGACGGTGCGCCCCGGGTAGATGTCGGTCCGGTACCGCAGCAGCAGGTGGGTGGCCTGGCGGAAGAACCGCGCGTAGTGCCCAAGTTCACCCGCGGCGAGGATCCCCGTCAGGGCCACCGCCCCGAACTCCTTGACCTTCTTCGTCAGCGTCGGGAGCTCCGGGCGGGGTACCAACGAAGGATCGGGGGGGTAGGAGTCGAGGATGACGAGCACCTCGACCTCCGCACCGGCGCGCCGCAACTGTTGGGCCATCTCCAGGGCGACCGTGCCGCCCATGGAGTGACCGCCGATGCGGTAAGGCCCCTCGGGTTGCTGCCAGCGCAGCGACGCGACATGGCGTCGCGCGATCCGTTCGATGGACCAGTCGGGGAGGGCCTTGTTCTCCAGACCGTTGGCCTGCAAGCCGTAGATCGGTACACCCGGCCGGACGCGCTGGGCCAACGTGTGCAGGGCCAACGCGGCACTGCCCGCGCCTGCGACGAGGAAGAGGGGGGCTTCCGTCCCGTCGGGACGCAACGCCACCAGCGTGGGTCGAGCGGTACGGGTGCGTACGAGCAACGCCTCGCTCAGCGTCGCCACCGTGGACGCCTCGGACAGGACCCGGGTACCCACGCTGCGGACACCGGGGACCTTCAACTCGTTGATGCGGGCGACGAGTGCCTCGGCGGTGAGGGAATCCCCGCCGAGTTCGAAGAAGTCGTCGTAGATCGAGATCTCCTCGAGTTCGAGGACGGCGCAGAACTGATCGTGGACCACCCATTCCCACCCGGAACGCGGATCCTGGAATCTCGCCGAACTCATCACCGGTTCGGGCAGCGCGGCTCGGTCGAGTTTGCCGCGATCGGTCCGGGGCAACGCCTCCAGGAACACGACGTGTTCGGGGACCATATGGGCCGGCAGGTTCTCGCGCACGAGGGCACGCAGAGCCGACGCCTGCGGACGCGGACCGGTGGGGACCACGTAGGCGACAAGCGCGGTCCGCCCGCTGCGCGGTGACGGCCTGCCCACGACGAGCGCCTCGCGCACGTCGGGCTGCGCGAAGAGCAGGGCGTCGATCTCCCCGGGTTCCACGAGCAACCCGCGGACCTTGACGCTGTGGTCGCTGCGTCCCAGCAGACGCAGGCAACCGTCACTCCCCAGGGTCGCGGTGTCGCTGGTGCGGAAGGACCGGGTCCCGTCGGGGTGATCGGTGTAGAACTGCGCGGTGCGATCCGGTGCTCCCCAGTAGCTCGTCCCGAGCCAGCGCGACGTCAGCACCACCCGGCCGGTGCCGTGGTCCGCGAGGGTCCCGTCCTCGAGTTCGACCTGCAGACGTGCTCCGGGCACGGCCCAGCCCACGGGGGTCGCACCCTCGGGCGCCACATCGGCGACCGCGAGCAGGTATTCGCTCATCAACCACGTCTCCGTGGAGCCGTAGCGGTTACGCAGGACGCACTGCGGTCCCACGGCGCGACGGATTGCGGCGAGTTCGCTGCCGTGCACGGTTTCCCCCGCCACCGTGAGTGAACGCAGGCCCTCGAGGCGTCCCTGGGGGCCCAGCGCCGAGATCGCACCGCGCAGGATGGCCGGTGAGGCGACCAGGACGTCGGCATCCACCTGCAGCATCCAGCCGGGCAGTTCGGCCACGGAGCGACGCCGCGGATCGAACAATTCCTGCCTCGCACCGCAGAGCAGACCGGCGAGGGTGAGGGTGAAACCGGCGCTGAACGCCATGGGCAACAGGTGGACGACGACGTCGTCGGGCCCGTAGCAGCCGGTGCCGATCGAGCTGGCCCACGTGTCGTGCAGGATCGAGCGGTGGTCGCAGGCCACCCCCTTGGGTGCACCCGTCGACCCAGAGGTGTAGACGATGACCGCAGGATCGGTGGGCCGCGCCGGGGACATGAGCAGGTTCGCGGCCGCGATTGCGGGGTCGAGCCAGCGGGTGGGGTCGGCGTCGGGCTCGACGACCGTGCTCGCCACCTCGACGGCGGTCGCCTCGAACGCCTGGTCACTGACGCACAGCGTGACACCGGCAGCCTCGACGTAGTGCCGGAGTCGGACCGCGGGCGTGGTGGGGTCGAGCACCACCACCGGAACCCCGGCGGCGATGACCCCCACGATCGCGACGATCGCGCCCACGTCGTGGCCCCGGAACACGGCCACGGGTGCGCCGTCGGTGTTCGACGCGATCACAGCGGCCCGCACCGCGGCGGCGCGCTGCAGCAACCGCGAACCGGTCAGTTGATCCCTGGCGTCTGCGGCCACGACCACGTCCCCGGACGCCAGCGCGACGTCCACGATGCGCGTCAGCAGATCGCCCTGCGCGTCTTCCTCCGAGAACTCTGTGAACAACCGATCCATCGGCTTTTCCCTCACGAGGCGATCCTCCTCCCCACACCGGAGGCGGTCCTCCGGTCACGTGGTGGCCGCACCTTAGCCCGTGCGGAACCGCCCGAACGGGCGAGTCGCGCCCGTTCTGGGAAACGGTGCCGCCGAACGAGGAACACAAACACGTTGGGTACGCACGAGTGACGCAGAGAGTGCGGAGCCAGCTGACTCGCGAGCGGGAGAAAACTCGGACGCCTGCGTTGCGAGAGGGTTCCCGCTCAGGCGGCGTCGCCGCGGGCGATGAGTTCGCGCGCCAACTGACGGTAGGCCTCGGCCCCCGGATGGTTACTGGCGTAGGACGTGATGGGTTCCGCGGCCACACTCGCGTCGGGGAACTTCACGGTGCGACCGATGACCGTGTGGAAGACGTCGTCACGGAACGCCTCGACGACGCGGGAGACGACCTCCCGGCTGTGCAGGGTGCGCCCGTCGTACATCGTGGCCAGGATCCCGTCGACCTCGAGCCCGGGGTTGAGCCGTTCCCTGACCTTCTCGATGGTCTCCACCAGCAACGCGACCCCGCGCAGCGCGAAGAACTCGCACTCCAGCGGGATGAGCACGCCGTGCGAGGCCGTCAGGGCGTTGACCGTGAGCAGTCCCAGAGAGGGCTGGCAGTCGATGAGCACCACGTCGTAATCGTCCAGGGCCGGTCGAAGGGCCCGGGCCAGAACGCTCTCGCGCGCCACCTCGCCCACCAGCTGCACCTCGGCCGCGGAGAGGTCGATGTTGGCCGGCAGCAGGTCGAGACCCTCGACACCGGTATCTCTGATCACCTCACGCACGTCGGTGCCGCGTTGCATGAGGAGCTGGTAGACGGTCCGGTCCAGTTCGTGGGAGTTGACCCCGAGACCGGCCGACAACGCCCCCTGGGGGTCGAAATCCACCAGGAGAACCCGACGTCCGTACTCCGCCAGCGCCGCCCCGAGGTTGATGGTGGTAGTCGTCTTGCCGACCCCACCCTTCTGGTTGCACATCGAGATGACTCGCGCGGGACCGTGTTCGCTCAGCGGCGCGGGAACCGGGAACGTGGGCATCGGCCGCCCCGTCGGGCCGTTCTGCGGACCCAGCTCGATCTCGACCTGCGCGTCCTGAGGGCCGGCAATGGAACCACCCGTCGGCGACGCGTCCGGCGGCGCGACGGGGAGCGAGATCGGAACGGGTTCCTGCGTCGACTCGTGTGACGGCCCGCCGGAGGGCCTCGTCCAGGAGGCGGGCGGTGGGAACTCGCTGGTCACGGGGAGGCACGTCCTCGGGCTGTCGTCGGATCGGGTGGTGCCACGTCGGCAGCGTCCACCGTGCTGGTCGCGCCCGACCTTAGCCGGGACCGAGCACCGGACCACTCGCCCGGGGGTGCTGGGCGCGGGGGTGCGTCTCGGCATGCACCTCGCGCAGCGAGTCCACCGTCACGAGCGTGTAGACCTGTGTGGTCGCGACCGACGCATGCCCGAGCAATTCCTGCACCACCCGGACGTCCGCGCCCCCGCGCAGCAGGTGGGTCGCGAAGGAGTGACGCAAGGTGTGCGGCGATACTGCCCGGGTGATCCCGGCCCGGCCGGCCGCACTCTGCAGCACCGCCCAGGCACTCTGCCGGGACAATCGCCCGCCACGGCTGTTGAGGAAGAGGGCGGGTGTCCCCCGTCCGTGCCCGGCCAGCACCGGCCGGGCCCGCACGAGGTACTGCTCCAGCGCGGAGAGCGCGTACGACCCCAACGGTACGACCCGCTCCTTGGACCCTTTTCCGCGCAGCCGGACGACGCCCGTCTCACCGAGCACCTCGGGATCGGCGTCGTCGACGTCGAGTCCGACGGCCTCACTGATCCGCGCCCCGCAGCCGTAGAGCAGTTCCAGCAACGCCCGGTCGCGCAACGGCACCGTGCCGCCGACCCCTTCCCCGCCCAGCCCGGCCACCTCCAGCAGACGCTGCACCTCGTCGATGCTCAACGCCGCCGGCAACCGGCGGGGCGGGGCCGGCGGCCGGACCAGGACAGCGGGATCACTCAGGCTGTGTCCCTCGCTGTGCAGGAACCGATGCCACCCGCGCACGGCGGAAGCTGTGCGGGCGGCCGAGCTGGCCGTCAACCGCGCCCCACCGTCACTGCCCTCGCGCACCGCGACGACGAACGCGCTCACGGTCGCCTCGTCGACGTCGCCAGCGTCCAGGACATCGCGGGAGCGGAGGAAACGGACGTAGCGCGCCAGGTCGCGGCGGTAGGCACCCAGGGTGTTCTCCGACAGACCGCGCTCGACCTTCAGATGCCCGAGGTAGTCGGCGACGGCGACCTGCAACCCGCTCTGCACTGCGTCGGTCCGGGTGGGGGGCACTCGAGGGACCCTAGTGTCCGCACCACCCGACACCGGGGACCTCACACCGGGGACCCGGGGCGGGTCGAGCACACCGGGACCACCACCCCGGGCTCAGCCCTCCGGGTGGATCAGCCCCCTCGGCCAGGGAGTGTCCGCGGGACGCAGGGTGGTGAACCCGTCGGCCTTCACCGCCTGCAGCGCCAGGACGCCGATCACGCTGCCCGGGTTGCCCACCCGTCCATCCAGCACGGCCCGCACGGCCTGCACCAACGGGACGCGGACGGCAACCATGTCCTTCTCCTCGTCCTCGCGCACGTGTCGGTCCACCTCGGGCACTGCGGACAAGCCACGCGCCAGGTAGATGCGATTGGCCTCGCTGGAACCGCCGGGAGAGTTGAACCAGTCCACGACGACGTCCCAGCGCGATGCCACCAGGTCGGCCTCCTCCGCGAGCTCACGCCGGGCGGCCGGCAACGGGGCTTCCCCCGCGACGTCCAGCAGCCCCGCAGGCAGTTCCCACAACTCCCGGCGGACGGGGTGGCGGTACTGCCGGACGAAGAGGACGTTCTCGTCCTCGTCGAGCGCCAGGATCGTCACCGCACCCGGGTGACGCTGGACGTCTCGCGTGACGGGATTGCCACCGCTCAGCTCGACGCGCTCACGCACCACGTCCCAGACGTGGCCGGTGAACACCACCTCGCTCGAGCGCAGCGTCCGCCGTACCGGGGCGTCGGCGAGTTCACCGCCGTCGACGACGGGGACGTCGAGCTCGTCGGGGAAGCCGCTCACGCGCCGGCCTGCGACATCTCCACGGTGTTCACGGTGGCGACCTCCGCGGCGGGTTCGGGTTCCACGTCGATGAGCTGACCCTCACGCTGGCGACGCAGCGCAGCCGCCACCAGACCCGAGAACAGCGGGTGCGCCCGGGTCGGACGCGACTTGAACTCGGGGTGCGCCTGGGTGCCGACGTAGTACGGGTGGACGTCGGCGGGGAGTTCGACGAACTCGACGAGCTCACGGTCGGGCGAGGTCCCCGAGAACACGAGACCGGCAGCACTCAGGGGTTCACGGTAGGCGTTGTTGACCTCGTAGCGGTGCCGGTGGCGCTCCGAGATCCGCTCGCTGCCGTACGCGGCGGCGACGACGGACCCCGGCTGCAACAACGCCTCGTAGGAACCGAGTCGCATGGTTCCCCCCATGTCACCCTCTCCCGTGACGATGTCGCGCTGCTCGGCCATCGTCGCGATGACGGGGTTCTTCGAGTCCGGTTCGAACTCGGTGGAACTCGCGTCGGCGATCCCCACGACGTCGCGCGCATACTCGATCACCATGCACTGCAACCCCAGGCACAACCCCAGCGTCGGGACGCCGTTCTCCCGCGACCAGCGCAGGGCACCGAGCTTGCCCTCGATCCCGCGCACCCCGAAACCTCCGGGGACACAGACCGCGTCCACGCCGTGCAGCTGCTTGCGAGCACCCTCCGGGGTGGCGCACTCGTCGGAGGGCACCCAGCGGATGTCGACCTTGGCGTCCTCGGCGAAACCACCGGCCCGCAACGCCTCCGTCACCGACAGGTAGGCGTCGGGGAGATCGATGTACTTACCCACGAGGGCGATCTCGACGTGGCGCCGCGGGGAGTGGACGCGGCGCAGCAGGTCGTCCCAGGTGGTCCAGTCGACATCGCGGAAACTCAGGTTCAGCTTGCGCACGAGATAGGCGTCGAGGCCCTCACGGTGCAGGACCTTGGGGATGTCGTAGATCGACGGGGCATCGACACAGGCCACGACGGCTTCCTCGTCGACGTCGCACATCGAGGCGATCTTGCGCTTCACACCCTCGGGGATCTCCCGGTCGGCCCGGCAGACGATCGCGTCGGGCTGGATGCCGATACTGCGCAGCGCGGCGACGGAGTGCTGCGTGGGTTTGGTCTTCAGTTCACCACTCGGCCCGATGTAGGGGACCAGCGAGACGTGGACGAAGAACACGTTGTCGCGTCCGAGGCGCTGACGCACCTGGCG
>JBPBQU010000373.1:0-9382 GCA_050955085.1 Janthinobacterium lividum
CGGGCCACCGTCGACGGACTGTCACCCGCCCGGGCGAACGTGCGGGCTCCCAGCTGCCGCCAGTGACGTTCCTGCACGTCACCATCGCCACCCTCAGGTAGCAGGACGACCAAGCCGATGTCGTTGTGCCGCAACTCGTCCACCGTCTCGGCGTCAGCTCCCGGCAGATCGAAACCAAGCACGACGACACGACCCACCCCTGCGCCCGCGGCGGCCAGGACCTCCGCGAGATCAGCGCAACGACGGGCCACCACGACCTCACGCCGCAGACCCGCCCAGCCGGCCACCAGAACGGATTCCACCGGGCCCGGTACGGCCACCAGAACAGGGATGCTCACGGCGTGGATCCACTCCCGGGCAACGGCACGAGCGCGATCCCCGCGTCCCCGGTCACGGCCTGCAGGACGTCGGGCAGCACTCCCTGCGGCACCAACACCGATACGTCACCACCGGTCCTCGCCGACAAGCCGGCGCTGCCGGTTTGTACCGCGGAGACCTCGGCAGCCTCCACGAGCAGCTCCGGACGTTGCGTCACCCCGGGTTGCGCCCCCGGCCAGCTGACCCAGACGTCGACGAGGGACCCCACACCCACCCCATCCGGAGTCGCTCCCTCGAGATGCACGGTGACGGGGCGCGCCGTGAGATCGCTCGCATGACCAATGGCGCTGCGCGGCAACAGCTCCCCCGCCGGCATTCCGCGCAGGACCACCCAGTTCGGTTCTAGTCCGCCGCGGGCGAGCACGTAGGCCCCTGTCGTTGTGTCGTCGAGGTGCACCTGCACCACACGGAGGTCCGCCACCGTCAGGGCACTGCCCGCACCGACAGCGGACGCGAGCGCGTAGACCCCCGTGGTCGACTGCGCCGCTGTCACCGTCCTGGCCCCGAGCGCCACCGAACCCAGGACGAGCACCAGACCCACGAGCAATCGTGGGTCGCGCCACGACGGTGCCGCCACCCGGCGTGCCTGCCCGCCTGCGCGCGCAGGCATCCGCCCCTCCCGCTCCCGTGGCAGCTGCGGTTGCAGGTCCCTCTGCACCGTCGTGACCTCCCGACCCTCGCGGCGGGGCTCGGTGCCCTGCCCTCGACGTGGCCATGGTGAAGGGTCACGGTGCTCCCGGGGTGCCATCGTCCACAGGCCACCCGAACGGCAGAACCGCCAGGGTGAGCGCGTGCGAAGATGCGGGCGCCGGCGTTCGTCACCGTTCGTTCAGCGCCCACCGGATGCCCCCGAGGAGCAGGAGGAGACCCCGTTGCCCGCACGTTTCCTCCCCCTCGCCGACGTGGCCGAGACGTTGGCCATCTCTGCCGCCCAGGCGTACGCACTGGTCCGGACGGGTGACCTGCCGGCGATCAAGGTCGGGGGCCGGGGGCAGTGGCGCGTCGAGGAGTCGGAACTGGAGAACTACATCCAGCGGATGTACGCGCAGACCCGCGAGAGCGTCCAGTCGCTCGAGGGACACTCCCCCGCCTGATGGGGAAACGCCCCCCGCCTGCCGTAGAAGACCTTCCTCAAGCTAGTTCGGCGACGCTGAGAACTGTCGAGAACGGCACACTCAACGATCCTGCGGGGCCTGAGGCCACGTCGACGTGGTCGGCCCCCACTCGCCCCAGGCGCCCTCGCAGATCACCGGCCGCGGTGCGCACGAGCACCGACTCGTCCCCTTCCGCCAGTGCGCGCAGCGCGAACACCAGAGTGTGCCGCGCGGCCACGGCGGACGCCGCAGCGCCACTACGAGCGGGGAGTCCCCGGATGAGCGCAACCGACGTGAGCGGCACCAGCACCTGACGCGCACCGGCCACGAGCACCCACCCGGGGCCGACATCGCGCACGAGACCCGTCACCCACGATGAGTCGAGCAGCTGTACCCCCACCTCGGCAGCGGGTTCCTCCCGGGCCGCGATCAACCGCTCGACGAGCGTCGTGGACGCGACGTCGCGCAACCGACGGTCGGCGACCTCGGCCGCTAGCTCCTGACGACGCTCGTGGACGATCCGACCTTCGAGATCGTCGAAAAGGTTCTCCCAGCGCACCCCGACACGTTACGACGCCGATCGGTGTGTGCGGGTGACTCGTGTCCCACGGCCCTTCACCGTGAGTGAACCGGTGCCCGCCGATCGGGCGTAACCCCGTCGAGTCGCTGGCCTGTCGCACAGACGGCGGATAGACATCGGTCACCAAACAGCAGCAAACGACATCCAGACGCCCCAATCGGGTGCTCTTAGCGGCAAACAGGTGAGACGCCCCACAGGGGGAGGAGGACACGATGGCCAGGACCGTGAACCGGACCGCAATGGGTGCGGGCGTCCTGTCGGTGGGTGGTCTGCTGGCCACTCTCCCGCTGGGCGCTGCCAGCGCCCTCGTGAAGCTCGCCCTGCCGACCCTGACTTCGGTGGCGAATCCCGGTCACACCACCACGGACCTCGTCGTCGCGGGGTGCGCCGCACTCGCGGCGCTGTTGCTGTCCTGGCTGGCCGTCACCGTCGTGCTCGCGGCACTCGACGAGGCCCGCGCCCGTACGGGGGGACCGGGGCGGCGCGGGTACCGGCCGCAGGCACCCGGCACCGCGGTGCCGGCGTGGGTCCGCCGGGTCGTCGCCCTCGCCGTCGGTCTCGCGGTCGGTTCCGGGGTGGTCGTGGCCAACGCCGCACCGCGGACAAGCACCACGCCGGACGCCGGTTGGGTGTCCACGGCACCGATGCGTCCCGGTGCCACCAGCCCGGCGAACCCGACGAACCCGGCGAACCCGACGAACCCGAGCGCTGCGGTGGTCGCGGACCCCGGTTGGGCCCCTGTCCGGACGAGCACACCGGATCTCGGCGAGGGACGCCGCGATGCGTCGGACACCGAGCCGGGCACGGTGGTCGTCCGGCGCGGTGACTCCCTCTGGTCACTTGCACAGCATCGAATCGGTGTCGGTGCCGATCCCGCCGACGTGGTTCACGAGATGCAGCGCATCTATCAGCTCAACGTCGACGTCGTGGGCGAGGACCCGGACCTGCTGCTGCCCGGTCAGGTGCTGCGCCTGTCGTGACCACGCCCCCCAACCCGTCCTGTTCGACCCCCGACCCCCGACCCCCGACCCTCAGACCTCGAACCCTGGAGCCTCGCCGTGCCCGCCACCGCCGCCCTGCTCACCGACGCCCGCCCCCGGCTCCGCCTGCACCCCGTGCCACTCGCCGCACCGCCGCTCGTGGGTGAACCCGGAGCCGTGACCTCGGTGCTGACCCATCTGGACCCGGGTCAGGGCGTGTTTGCCCTGGACCTCCCCCAGCGGCGGTTGCCACCACCCAGGGAGCTTCCCGAGGTGTCGGCCTGGTCGCGTCGTTACCTCGTGGTCCTGCTGGAGGTGCTCAGCGGACACCGTCCTCCGCAACAGCTGCTGCGCTGGTCCGCCACCGACATCTATTCCGCCGTCCTGCGCCGCAGCGCACTGCAGGCCCGGCTGCGGGCCCGCACGGGGACTCTGGGTCACGCCCCGCGGGTCACGTCGCTGCGGGTGTGCTCACCCGCCGACGGCGTGGTCGAGGTGAGCGCCGTGGTGCGCGACGGGGACCGGGTGCGCGCCCACGCGCTGCGGGTGGAGGGACGCGAGGGTCGCTGGCGCGTCACCGCACTGGAACTGGGCTGAGGCTCCACCCTCGCGGGATCGCGGTGCGCCCTGGGCAGGATTCCCTGTCGCCCCGGGATCGAGGGCTACTCGGCGCTGCTGCGCCCGACTGCCCGGCGCTGGGCGCGGTTGCCCTGGGCCGCGTCGGTGCTGGACTCGTCGCCGGCATGCACCTCCACGTCACCTTCGGGCGTCGGGGCGGAGTACTGCAGGTGCTGGTGCACGGGGGCCGCGAGCGCGGGGCCGGACGCCAACGCACCGGCCTGCGGAGCCGACTGGACCTGCATCGAGAAGAGGTAACCCACCGATTCCTCCTTGATCGCGTCGGTCATGGCCCCGAAGAGCTGGTATCCCTCACGCTGGTACTCCACGAGCGGGTCACGCTGGGCCATCGCACGCAGCCCGATGCCCTCCTGCAGGTAGTCCATCTCGTAGAGGTGCTCACGCCATTTACGATCGAGCACGCTCAGGACGACCCGGCGTTCGAGATCACGCAGGACGGGCTCTCCCAATTCGGCCTCCCGCGCCTCGTAACAGGCTTGCGCGTCACCGCGCATCTCCTCGATGAGACGGTCGACGGTGAGGTTGCCGCGCCCACCCGCAGCCTCGGTGACCTCCTCGGGAGTCACGGCCACTGGGTAGAGGCTGCGCAGCGCGTCCCAGAGATTCTCCAGGTGCCAGTCCTCTCCGAAACCCTGAGCCGTCGCTTCGGCGACGTACGCCGTCACGGTGTCGTCGATGAAGTGCTTCACCTGCAGGTGCAGGTCCTCGCCCTCGAGAACCTTGCGCCGCTCGTCGTAGATGATCTCGCGCTGGCGATTGAGGACGTCGTCGTACTTGAGCACGTTCTTGCGGATCTCGAAGTTGCGGCCCTCGACCTGGCCCTGCGCGCTCTGGATCGCGCGCGAGACCATCTTCGACTCGATCGGGATGTCCTCCGGGATACCGGTACGGGTGAGGAAGGACTCGACCAGAGCCGCGTTGAACAACCGCATGAGGTCATCGGTCAGCGAGAGGTAGAAGCGGGACTCCCCCGGGTCACCCTGACGACCCGAGCGACCGCGCAACTGGTTGTCGATGCGGCGCGACTCGTGGCGCTCGGTGCCGAGGACGTAGAGCCCTCCGAGATCGCGGACCTCGTCGTGCTCGTTCTTGACCGAGGCCTGCGCGGCCTCCAGCACCTCCGGCCAGGCGGCCTCGTAGGCCTCCGGCGCCTCGTCGGGATCGAGGCCCTTGTCCTTCAGAGCCGCGACCGCGATGAACTCCGCGTTGCCCCCGAGCATGATGTCCGTACCGCGCCCAGCCATGTTCGTCGCCACCGTCACGGCGCCCTTCCGCCCGGCCTGGGCGACGATCGAGGCCTCGCGTTCGTGCTGCTTGGCGTTGAGAACGGTGTGTTCCACGCCGGCCTTCGTCAGCAGGTTGGAGAGGTGCTCGCTCTTCTCCACGCTCGTGGTGCCGATCAGCACGGGCTGGCCCGTGGCGTGGTGCTCCGCGATGTCCTCGACCACGGCCGTGTACTTCGCCGTCTCGTTCTTGTAGACGAGGTCGGGCTGGTCGGCGCGCACCGCGGGACGGTTCGTCGGGATCTGGACGACACCGAGCTTGTAGATCTCGTGGAATTCGGCGGCCTCCGTCATGGCCGTCCCCGTCATGCCAGACAACTTGTCGTACATGCGGAAGAAGTTCTGCAGGGTGATCGTCGCCAGCGTCTGGTTCTCGTTCTGGATTGGCACCCCCTCCTTGGCCTCGATGGCCTGGTGCATGCCTTCGTTGTACCGTCGACCGGCCAGGATGCGGCCCGTGTGCTCGTCGACGATCAGGACCTCGTTCTGCGGGGAGACGACGTAGTCCTTGTCCCGCTTGAACAATTCCTTGGCCTTGACGGCGTTGTTCAGGAACCCGATGAGCGGGGTGTTCACGCTCTCGTAGAGGTTGTCGATGCCGAGGAGGTCCTCGACCCGCGCGATGCCGGCCTCGAGGATGCCCACGGTGCGCTTCTTCTCGTCGACCTCGTAATCGACGTCGACCGTCAGCCGGCGCACGATCTTGGCGAACTCGCTGTACCACTTGGTCGGGGAGTCCGAGGGGCCGGAGATGATGAGCGGGGTCCGGGCCTCGTCGATCAGGATCGAGTCGACCTCGTCGACGATCGCGAAGTTGTGCCCCCGCTGGACCATCTCGGCGGTGTTCCACGCCATGTTGTCGCGCAGGTAGTCGAACCCGAACTCGTTGTTGGTGCCGTAGGTGATATCGGCCGCGTACGCCTCGCGGCGCTCATCGGGTCGCATCTTCGACAGGATGCACGAGCTGGTCAGGCCCAGGAAGCGGAAGACGCGCCCCATGAGCTCGCTCTGGTACTCCGCGAGGAAGTCGTTGACCGTGATGACGTGCACACCCTTGCCCGAGAGGGCGTTGAGGTAGGCGGGCAGCGTCGCGACGAGGGTCTTGCCCTCTCCGGTGCGCATCTCGGCGATGTTGCCCTGGTGCAGCGCCGCACCACCCATGAGCTGGACGTCGAAGTGGCGCTGACCCAGTGTGCGACGCGCGGCCTCGCGCACGACGCCGAAGGCCTCCGGGAGCAGATCCTCGAGCGTCTCACCGGCCGCGAGGCGCTCCTTGAACCGGTCGGTCTCGCCCCGTAGCTCCGTGTCACTCATGGCCGTGAAGTCGTCTTCGAGTGCGTTCACCTGTTCGGCGAGACGCTCGAGACGCTTGACCACGCGGCCCTCGCCGGCGCGGAGGACTTTTTCGACGATCGCTGGCACGGTCTCACTGTAACGGGGCAACCTCCGAAACAGGTCACCGTGTCGACACATTTAGTTGCACTGCGTCCCTCGGTAGTCACGCTGAGCGTTGGAAGTGATCAACTCGAGCGGTCCATCAGACGTCGCACGTCACTGGGGCGTAAGCCTCGGAGCGGGACGGCGACCGGCCCGGGCGAGGGTGCGAGTCCGGGAATCGACAGCGCCCCCTGCGACGGCACGTCCATTGGCACGAACTCGTGCCGGAAGATCTCCTCGGGGGTTCGGGGCCCCGCATCCACGAGCGCCGGCGCCACGGCCAGGACTTCGACGGGATCGAGCGCGCCGACGATCAACTCGGGGCCCAGCTCGGCAGGCGGCCGCGGGGACCCGAGCAGCAGACCCTGGGCGACCGTGCAACCCAGGTCCTGCAGGACCACCACCTGCTCGGTGCGCTCGACACCCTCGGCCACCACACCGAGGTCCAGGGCGGCCCCGAGGTCGCACAGGATGCGGACGGCGGCCACCGCCTCCTCGGCCTGCGCCCCGTCGAGTTCATCGATCAGTGTCCGGTCGAGCTTGAGACCGTCGACGGGCAACTGACGCAACCTGGCCAGCGAGTCGGCCGTCAACAGGTCGCCGACCGAGGACAGCGCCCCGAAGTCATCGAGCAGGATGCGCGCCCCGCTCGCCTGCAGCTGGCGCAATCCGGTCTCCAGGCGCTCAGGATCAGCGGCCAGCAGGCGGGCCGGGACGTCGAGGACAAGTGCGGCGGGGTCCAACCCGGTGTCACCGAGTGCCCTGCGGACGTCGTCACCCCCGCCCGGGCCGAGGACGTGCTGCGCCGAGACGTTGACCGTGAGGGAGAGGTCCGGAACCTGTGCACGCCACGTCACGACCTGGGCACACGCCGTACGGAGAACCCAGCGCCACACCGCGTCGAGCACGGGTGACTCCTCGACACCCGCGAGGAAGTCGGCGGGTTCGAGCAATCCGCGGGTGCGGTGGCGCCAGCGCAACAGGGCCTCCACACCGACGACCGCACCGTCGGTGAGGTGAACGATGGGCTGGTAGACGAGCTCGAACTCCGCTGCCGCCACGGCGCGCTGCAGATCCGCCTCGAGCTGGCGGCGCAGGGTGTCGGCCTCCTGCATGTCGGGTTCGAAGACGACCACCGGCGCGCTCGGTGGCCGGCCCGCGGTGACGGGCCGGGACTCGGGTGCCGTGCGCGCCGCGGTCTTCGCGCGGTACATCGCGATGTCGGCGCGGCGCAGCATGTCCGTGGCGCTCACCCCGGCCTGCGCCATGGCGATGCCGATGAACGTGGCGACGGACACGGTGTGCCCGTCGACCTCGAAAGGGGTGGCGACGTCGGCCTGCACCCGCGCGGCGATGCGCAGCGCGGCCCGCTCCGGTTCGTGGTCACGCACCACGAGAGCGAACTCGTCACCGCCGAGGCGCGCAGCGACGTCGTCACCGCGCAGGCAACGGCGCAGCCGACGCGCCACCCGGACCAGGACCTCGTCACCCGCACCGTGGCCGAGGGAGTCGTTGACGGCCTTCAGGTCATCGAGGTCGACGACGAGCACGGCGGTGCCCAGCCCGTCTGATTCCGCAACCCGCAGTGCGGTCTCGAGGTGGGCGAGCAGCGCGGCGCGGTTGGGCAGTTTCGTCAGCGGGTCCGAGGAGGCGGCCTCGACGGCGCGCACGGTGTCGGCATGGCTCAAGGCCATGCTGGCGTGCTCGGCGAAGGCCCGCAGGACCGTCGTGCCGACGGCGTCCAACGGCCCGTTCACAGAGGTGTCCACGACGAGGGCCCCTACGCTGCGGCCGTTGATGTGCACGGCCGCCGCCGCGGGCATGCCCCCCTCACCCACGGCCACCCCGAAACCGCCCAGCGCCACCGCCGCCGCGAGAGCCGTCCCACCGGCGAGCAAGGGTTCACCGACCGAGGCCACGACCCGCATCTGCATCTGCGACCGGGGGTCGGCGAGGACGAGGGAGACCGCACGCGAACCCATGAGTTCGGAGGAGCTGGCTGCGATCTGCAACAACAGCTCCGGCAACGGCGCTCGGGAGGAGACCGCACGCTGGAAGCGGACGGAGGTGGTGAGCACCTGCTCGCGCTGGCGCAGCGCCTGCTGCAGACGATTGCGCTCCGCCGCACCGCGCGCACCTTGTTGGCGCAACCAGCGCTCGCGTTCGTCCCCGTGCCGGGCGAGGACGACGAGACCGAGCACCCGGGCGACGAGGGTGACCAGCGCGACGGTCTCGCTCTCGGGCCGCAGGGGCCATGCGGTCGGGGTGTCACGTTCCTCCTCGTCCCGCACGGTGGTGGCGCCCCGGCCGCGGTCCTCGACCCGGCCGACGACGATCTGCACGCCCGAGAGTTCGGGGACGTCGACGACGCTGGTGCGCACCCGACCGAGACCGGGTACGGCGAAGGACCCGCCACGATCGCGCACGACACGCGCCAGCCCCCGTTCGGGCAGGAACCGCTGACCCAGGCCGACCCCGCCATGAACGTGACCGCCCTCGCAGACCGCGACCACATCGGCGTCCACGAGGTCGGCGACCAGGGTTGCGGCACGGGTCAGGACGTCACGCTCGCTGCTACCGGCGGAGAGCTCGACCAGGACGTGCTCGAGCAGCGAGCCGGCCTGCTCGACCTGGGCCGCGGTGACAGCGGAGACATCCACCTCCGATGTGTCGGACGCCGACCGGGTGATGTTGAGCAGCACGGGGATCAGTGACCCGAACGCGCGAGCGCCCTTGACAACCGCGCGGCCAGATCCCCGCGCTCGGACACCCGGACGGCGCCCAGGCTGAGCCACTGCGCGAGCTGACCGAGCTCGGCCGCGAGCTCGTCGGCGGTCCGCTCGGGGGCATCGGGTTCCGCCCATGCGGACTCCACCCGCAGCAGACCACCGGCCACCGAGCGGTCGGCCTTCAGGTCCACGCGGGCCACGATCTCCTCGCCCAGCAGGAAGGGCATGACGTAGTACCCGTGCACGCGCTTCTCGCGGGGCA
>JBPBQU010000374.1:0-9170 GCA_050955085.1 Janthinobacterium lividum
GCACAATGTGTTGGTGTTGGTATTCACCACCTGTACCTGACCCCACAGCCCACCCACATTGTGGACGGTTTCTCCGCCCCGCATCGCCTGCGCGGGTGCCGCCGTCATCAGCACCGCCGCCAGCGCAGCGACGACCATGCCGGCGATCACCGCCCATGACCGGCGCTGCGTTCGTGGAACGCTGCCTTCGCGCCGCGACGATCTCAAAGTTCTTTGCACGAACTACCCCTCTGCCTGCCCGAAGCCAGGAGAAATCCCCCGGCGGTGCGCGGAGCGTAACCCGTTCCGACCCGACTCACGGAGTTCGCGCTTTTGGATCACTGGCAGCATTGTTCCTGTCACGCGGAGCAACTGGTTTGGGGATGGTCTTCCGCAACCTGCAGGACTGTTCCCCAGAGGCCCACCCGTGACTCTGGAGCGACAATTCCCTCCCGAACCCTTCTAGCGCCATCCTGGGGAGCGGAACTCTGAAGCGCTGACGGCAGTGCATGGTCTTGCGTCACGTCGAGGAATTCATCTGTTTCTGGAGGATCAGCTGACCTCGGTGCGCACGCCGCCAGCAGTGTCGTCCAGGAATACACCGCCCCGCTCGGGGACTACCCGTGAGCACGGCACTACCCCAGGTTTCCACCCACAGATGACTCGATGGGCCTGCCCTTCACCGCACCGGGTCAGCGACCCACCACGGTGCGACGGTCGTCGGGGGCGCGCCGGGTCAGGCCCGCTGCATCGAGGGCCGCGAGGACCGGCAGCGCAACCCGGCGCGAGGTGCCCAGCGCCGTGCGTGCCTGACTGGCGGTGAACGGTTGCGGCAGGGCGGACACCAGCACCACCGCCCGGTCGCGGAATCCGGGTGCGAGCACCACACCGTCGGCGACTCGTTCCAACCGTCCGGCTCGGACGGCGGCCGCGAGTTCCCCGCGCCCCAGCCCGAGACCCGCGAGTCGTTCCACGTCGGGCGCTGCGAACGGAGCGCCGGCGAGGTCCGCGAGCACGTGATCGACCGCGCGAGCCACCGCCGGGGGCAACGCGACCACCGACTCCGCCCGCACCACCCGGCCGTCACGGACGCGCAGCGGAGGCGCGACCAACGCCGAGACGAGCTCACGGTCGGGCAGCTCCAGGGCCCGGCGCGCTTCTTCCAGCGTGGGCCCCGGCTGCAGAGGGTGGGTGCGCAGATGGTCATCGACGATCGTGTGCAACGCTGCCCCCCAGGCGCGCCACGCATCCGGGTCTGCGTGGTAGTCACCCACCACGGGCGTCCCGCTGACCTCGACACCCGTGGCACGCAACGCCGCTCCGGTGATCACGCCGCGGCGCCGCAGTTCCGTAGCCTGATCGGGAACCCCGTCCAGCGGGGCCAGCTCCTGCGCCAGGGCACCCGCCGATCCTCTGCGCCGCAGAGGTTTCGGACGCACATCCAGGACGATCGCGGCCCCCGCCACCTCGTGGCGGGCGGGATCTCGCAGCAGCAACCGGTCACCGATACGCAGCGGCAACGCGGTGTCCAGCTGCAAGCGAACGAGCGCATCGTCACCATCACGGGCCAACGGCCGGACCCGGACGGGGACGGCGGCGGCGCCGAGGTGCGCCACCAACCACTCCCCCACCTCGGCGACGCCGAGCAGGCGGGCGTCCACCACATCGGTGCGCACGTGCGCACCGGGTGTCAGTAGGGCGTCACCGCGGCGCACCTGTGAGCGGTCGACGTCGCGCAGGTTCAGGGCAACCCGGGCCAGGGCGTGGGCGCGTTCGACCTCGTGACCGGTGCTCTGCACGGCCCGCACCCGCACCGTGCGCTCCCCCAGTTCCAGCGCGTCCCCTGCGGTGATGCTCCCCGCGGACAACGTGCCGGTGACGACGGTTCCCGCTCCGCGGATGGAGAAACTACGGTCAACCCACAACCGGACGGGCGCGTCGACGTCGGCCGCGGGAAGGTGGGCCAGCACGTCCGCGAGGGCCGCGCGCACGTCGTCCAGCCCGACCCCTGTCACCGAGCTGCACGTGAGCGCGGCGATCCCCGCCAACGACGTCCCGGAAAGGCGTTCGCGCGCCTCGCTCAGCACCCGTGCGGGATCGGCCAGGTCGCAGCGGGTCACGACCAGCAGCCCGCGTCGCACGTCGAGTGCGTCGAGGGCCGCCAGATGCTCGCTCGACTGCGGCATCCAACCACCGTCGGCGGCCACCACGAACATCACCACCGGGACGGGACCTGCCCCGGCCAGCATCGTCGAGACGAACTTCTCGTGGCCCGGGACGTCGACGAACTCTACGGTGCCCGCGCCGGGGAGATCCGTCCACGCGAAACCGAGATCCAGGGTGAGACCGCGTCGCTTCTCCTCGGCGAGGCGGTCCGGATCGGTTCCGGTCAGCGCCGCGACCAGGCTCGATTTGCCGTGGTCGACGTGTCCGGCGGTGGCGACGACGTACATCTCAGCTCCTCCCCACGGTGTCTGGTCCGGCAGCCAGCACAGCACTCACCAGTGACACGTCCGCCACTGTCGGGACACAGCGCAGATCCAACAGCAACTGGCCACGTTCGACCCGCCCGACCACCCCGGGTTCACCCGTGCGCAGCGGATGCGCGAACCCCTCGTCCAGGGCCAGCGCCCACGAGGGCAGTTCGACCCCGGGGGCACCCCCACCACCCACGACCGCCGAGGTCTCGACGACATCCACCGTGATCCCATTGTCCCGCAATGTGTCTGCGACCTCAACGGAGCGGGCGTACAACTGCGCAGGATCACTGCGCAACGCCTCCCACGTCGGGGTACGGACATCGCGGAGCGTCGCCTCGAGCGCGGCGAGCGTCAGCTTGTCGACGCGCAGCGCACGGGCCAGGGAATGGCGACGTAGTCGTTCCACCAGGTCGCGTCGGCCCAGCAGCAACCCGGCCTGCGGACCGCCGAGGAGTTTGTCCCCACTGGCTGTCACCAGATCGGCGCCGGCCGCCAACGTCGACGCCGCATCGGGTTCGTCGGGCAGCAACGCGTCCGGGCGCAGCAGCCCGGAGCCGATGTCGACGACCACGGGGACGTCGAGGGTGGCGAGTTCGGCGGGTGCGACACCGGAGGTGAACCCGGTGACGATGAAGTTGGAGGGGTGGACCTTGAGGACCATGCCTGTCTCCGGGCCGAGGGCGGCGTGGTAGTCGGCGAGGGTGGTGCGGTTCGTCGTACCGACCTCGCGCAACCGCGCCCCGGTCGATTCGAGGAGATCGGGCAACCGGAAGCCGTCACCGATCTCGACCAGCTCACCACGGCTGACGACGATCTCGCGGCCCGCGGCCAGTGCCGTCGCGGCCAGCACCAACGCCGCGGCCCCGTTGTTGACCACGTGCACGTCCTGCGCCTGCGGGACGGCCTCGGCGAGTGCCGCCAGCGCGCCGCGACCGCGCCGGGCCCGGCGACCCGTCTCGAGGTCCATCTCCACGTTCGTGGCACCGGCGGCAGCGACCACCGCTTCCACCGCGGCTGCGGACAGGGCCGCCCGACCCAGGTTGGTGTGCAGGACGGCCCCGGTGCAGTTCAGCACTGGCCGTAGTGTCGAACCCGCGGTCGGCAACGCCAGGAGAACAGCGGCAACCACCTCGGTAGGGGCCAGCTCACCCGCTCGCACCCGGGCCTGGGCGTCTCGCACCGCACCCTTGACCGCTTCCCGGCCGCGACGGCTCAACACCTCGGCGAGTTCGGGGGCGGCGAGCACCGCATCGGTGCGGGGAACGCTGCGGCGGGGGTCCGGCACAGGGCCTGAACCTACCCGGGCACGATCTTCCCGGCCCGGGCGACCCACGCTGGCGGAGGCGGATGGGAATCGAACCCACCTGACCGAGGTACTCGGTCACGACGGTGTTGAAGACCGTGGGGGCCACCAGGCACCCGTACGCCTCCCGGCAGCATGCAGGGTAAGGGTGCCACATCGACGGGCGCGATGAGGGGTCGTCGCGGTGAGCTGCCGTACGGTGACGCCGTGACCGTCGACGCAGCCGTCCGCCTGACCCAGTACGCCCACGGGGGCGGGTGTGCCTGCAAGATCCCGCCGGGCGAGCTGGAGGAGATGGTCGCGGGTCTGACCCAGCGACCGATCCCTTCCGGTGCGCATCCGGTGACGGGCGAGCTGCTCGTCGGCGTCGGTGACGACGCAGCCGTGGTCCGCATCGTCGGAGGTCAGGCGATCATCGCGACCGCCGACTTCTTCACCCCCGTCGTCGACGACGCCTACACCTTCGGCCGGATCGCGGCCACGAACGCGCTGTCCGACGTCTACGCCATGGGTGGGGTCCCCCTGGTCGGGGTGAACCTGCTCGGTTGGCCGCGCGGCGTGCTCCCGCCGGAGCTGGCGCGCGAGGTGTTGCGCGGAGGCGCCGACGCCGCGGCCGCCGCCGGTTGTCACCTGGGCGGCGGGCACAGCATCGACGACCCGGAACCGAAGTACGGCATGGCCGTGACCGGCATCGCAGACCCGGACCACCTGCTGCGCAACGACGCCGCCACGGCGGGGGTACCCATCACCCTCACGAAACCCCTGGGGCTCGGGGTGCTGAACAACCGGCACAAGCAGACGGGTGAGGTCTTCGACGAGGCCGTCGCGATCATGACTACGCTCAACGCCGAGGCGGCAGCGGGAGCGCTCGCCGCCGGCGCCCGGTGTGCCAGCGACGTCACGGGGTTCGGCCTGCTCGGGCATCTGCACGAGGTAGCCCGGGCCAGTGGCGTCACCGCCGTGGTGGACGCCGCCGCCGTGCCCTACGCGGCCGGGGCCCGGGAATCACTGGCCGCCGGTTTCGTCCCCGGTGGCAGCCGCCGCAATCTCGAATGGGTCCGCGCGAGCCTGGACGCGGGGACCGCCTCGGAGGACGAACTCGTGCTGCTCGCGGACGCGCAGACGTCCGGTGGTCTGCTCGTCGCGGGCGAGGTGCCCGGGTGGCCCGTCGTGGGCGAGTTCGTACCCGCTCGCGACGGGGTCACCCTCGTCATCCGCTGACCTGGCGGACAGCCCGACTCAGTGCTGGTCGGGACGCGGGTCGTCGTGACGCGAATCGTCGTGACGTAGGTGGTCGTGACGTGCGTTGTCGAGCCGGGGAGCACCTGCGGTGCCGGCCGCATCGGAGGTACCGGCGGTCGCACCGTTCACCGCCGGGCTGCCCTTGAGGTAGAGGAACCAATAAGCCAACCCGACGAAGACCGCTCCGCCGATGATGTTGCCCAGCCCCGCGAACACCCAGTTGTTGATGATGTTCCCCCAGCTCATCCCCGGGACACCGGCCCAGCGGGCCGCGGGCAGGAAGAACATGTTGGCGACGACGTGATCGAAACCGAGGGCGACGAAGGCGGTGATGGGGAAGAAGATGGCCAGGATCTTGCCCCCGATGTCCTCGGCCGCGATGGCCATCCACACGCCCAGGCAGACCAGCCAGTTGCAGCCGATGGCCCGCAGGAAGATCGTGCCGTTGTCCTCGGTGACGGCCTTGCCGGTCGCGATCGCCGCGAGCCGGGTGTAGGTCGAGGCACCCGCGGTGCCTGCCGCCGAGGAGGGGGTGCCGATGACCCCGGTGTGCACGGCGAGCACGTAGGCCACGAACAGCGAGCCGATGAGGTTGGCGACCAGGATCACGCCCCAGTTCACCCCTAGGCGCCCGATGCTCACGCGCTTCTGCAACACCGCCATCGGGACCAGGGCCATGTTCCCGGTGAGCAGTTCCGCACCGGCGACGAGGACCAGGACCAGGCCGAGGCTGAACACCCCCCCGGTCAGCAGGGTGGTCACCCCGCCCCAGATCTTGGGATCGAGCCCGGCGGTCACGTCGACGGCGAGCAGACCCGCGAAGGCGATGTAGGCGCCGGCGAGGAAGCCACCGACGAGCATCTTCGCCAACGACAGGTGCGCCTTCTTCTCACCCGACGCCGCAGCGGCGACGGCGATCTGGTCCGGCGTTTTGTACGACATGGTTTCTCCTAGAACAGGTCCCGGCCAGGCGTCAGGCCGGGACACCCCGGGCGGCGAGACGCTCGCGTTGCGGGACGACGACGTATTTGGGGTCCTTGGTGGACGCGACACCCGCCTCGAAGACGGCTAGCCGGGTGAGCAGGGAGCCGGACAACAGGCTGGCGCCCGCGAGCGCCGAGACGATCCGGGAACGACGGCCGACGACGGCCCCCACCGCGCCGGCGATGGTCAACACCCGGGCGGTGCGCAGGAACGTCCCTGGACGGCCGAGGTGGAACGGTTCGCTGACGAGCCCGTGCGCGCTCTCCATCCGATGCGCGGCGAGGAGTTCGACGGTGGCCCCGATCACCGCGGCACGCGCGGCCGGGCCGGACTGGGACACCGGCGCCAGCACGAGGCTGGCCCCGGACCCCGCGGCCAGCGCGCTGCCGCCGAAGACGAACGGTAGTTCCCGGAACGGCTCGTGCCACGACGGGACCGCGGTGTCGGCGAACAGCACCGCGGTGTAGGTCGCCAACAACGGCGCGGTGAGTGCCGCCCCGAGGCCGGCCGCCGACGCCAACGGGCGCGCGACGCGGCGCACCAGGCCGAGCAGACCGTCGGAGGGCAGCAGGGCACCGGCCTCGAAAACGGCGGCCGCCCCGCACATCGGCCCGAAAGCGGTGAGAATCCAGGTACCCACCGACATCGGCGAGGTCACTTTCGCCACCCGCAGCATGTTGTAGAACCGCTCGGGCCGCCCGAGGTCGACGATGAGGAAGTACCCACTCGCGCCCACCGCGGCCAGCGAGGTGATGCGCAGACCCCGGCGGGCGGCGACGTCACCGTGCAGATCGGCGACGGCGGCGAGCATCGACGTGCCGGCCGCCAGCCCACCCGTGAACAAGTAGTAGGCGATGTCATGGGTCCACACCGGAGGTTTCAACACGGCTCGCCCGTAATAGGACCGGAACTCCGCGTCGGGGACGACCGCGTTGACGTCTCCCCGGCGTTTGCGCCCGGAACCCTTCTCCCGCTTGCCCATCCCCGCGCCCCACATGCGCGCGGCCTGACCACCGACGGGGTCGGTCCCCGGGACGTGGTCCCCCGCCTGGCGCGGGGTCTCCTGAGCCGGAGCCAGGCTTGACTCCGGGCCCGACGAGGGGCTCGTTGGCTGACTCGTCGCGCTCACCGTCGTCCCCACGCCGCCGCCAGGGTTCCCGCGATCATGAAAGCCACCGCCGCACCCATGTGCTTGTACATCGAGGGCAGGTCCCGGGTGGTGACGATGGGGTCCGGCGGCAAGCCGTAGACCTCGGGTTCGTCGAGGAGCAGGAAGAACGCGCCGTCGCCACCCACCCCGTCGTCGGGGTTCTCACCGTAGAGGCGGGCCTCGGTGACACCGACGTCGTGCAGCTGCTGACGGCGGCGCTCGGCGCGTTCGCGCAGTTCATCGAGGTCGCCGAACTGGATGGATTCGGTCGGGCAGGCCTTGGCGCAGGCGGGGGTCTCGTCCTCACCGAGTCGGTCGTAGCAGAGCGTGCATTTCCAGGCTCGCCCGTCCGACTCACGTTTGTCGATGACCCCGTAGGGGCAGGCGGAGACGCAGTACCCGCAGCCGTTGCAGATGTCCTCCTGCACGACGACCGTCCCGAACTCCGTACGGAACAACGCACCCGTCGGGCACACGTCGAGGCAGGCCGCGTGGGTGCAGTGCTTGCAGACGTTCGACATCATCAGCCAGCGGACGTCGGATCGACCGTCGCGGTCGGGAACGGCACCCGGCGCGAGCATCGACGGCATCCCGAGGAATGTGCCCTTCTCGGGCGCGGCCACCGGCGCCGGCGCGGAGGAGGCCGATGAACCGCACCCGCCACCGCCACCGCCACCGGATCCACAACCGCATCCGCCGCTCGTGCCCTGGGTGGTCACAGCCGCCACCACGTCCGCGAGCGGTTGCCCCCCGGGTACTGCCGTCCCGAGCCGGGACGCCTCGTCGAACACGTCGACCGCCGCCGCGACGGTGTCCTGCTGCATGCCGGTGGAAGAGTCCCCCGTCGCTGCTCCCGCGAACGCCGACGTCTGGTTCCCGATCGGCCGGGACTGCTCGATGAACGACACCGCCCGCCACGAGTCCGCACCCAGACCACCGGTGTTGTCGTAGGACATGCCGAGAAGATCGATGCCGTCCTCCGGCACCATGTTCCATTCCTTGCACGCCACCTCGCAGGCCTTGCAGCCGATGCAGACCGAGGTGTCGGTGAAGAAACCCTTGCGCGCAGGCGGGTTCTCGTAACCCGCGTTCGACGCCGGGTCCTCGAGGCGACCCGAGAAACTGTTCGGCGCGATCGTGCGTGGAACCATCAGTGCCCCTCCAGGCGGGTGTCGGGGTGTGCATCGAGGACGACCGTGTCGACCCCGCTCTGCTGCGGTTCCCCCGGTCGGGAGCGCACGTCGTGCCGCACGCTCACGACCACATCCAGCTCGTCGACGTCATGCCCGGTACCGACCCCGATGGCCCCTGCCATCGCCAGCTGGGCGCGGGTCTTGCCCTCGGGGTGGAGTAGTTCCGCCGTGACGGCCACCGCTCCCGAGGCCATGGTGACGCCACCGCGGACGCGATAGGCGTTGACGAGGTCGAGGGCCGCGTCACCGCGCGGGCGACGTCCGGGCTGGACATCGCACGTGCCCGCCTTGAACTCCTGGATGTGCACGTTCGGGTCCAGCGTCAGGTGCGTGAGGTCGTTGACGACGTCACCGGTCGTCAACCCACCCTGGCCCCAGTGGTAGGGCAACCAGATCTGGTGCACCACCTTGTTCTGCACGCGCAGCGGAGCCATCCGGTCGGTCACCATGACGCGCGCCTCGATGACCGCCCGCGCCGTCACGACGTGAGCCCACCCCATGTGTTCGAGGCCACGTTCCGCCGCGAGTTCCGGGGAGACCTCCATGAACAACGCCGGCTGCAGTTCGGCGAGGTAGGGCAGGAAACGGCTCATGCCGCCCGCTGTGTGGTGTTCGGTCAACCGCGACGTCACCCAGACGAACGGGAACACGTCGCTGCCCCGCTCCGGCGGCGAGGGGTGGACCTCGTTGAGGTGGTTGGTGTAGATCTCCCGCGCCGGGTTCGCCTGCTGGGTGTAGACGGTGTTGCGGAACGGGGACTCACCCGGTTCGTAGTGCGCAGGCAACGGGCCGTCGACGACGCCACTGGGCGCGTACAACCACCCCTTGCCGTCGCTCTG
>JBPBQU010000375.1:0-8731 GCA_050955085.1 Janthinobacterium lividum
GAGGTCGAGGTGTTCGAGGCGGCGGCGCTGGGTGCAGCGGGCGTGGGGTCGGACACCGTGCCGCCTCGCTACCGCAGCACCTACTTCCAGCACATCTTCGGCGGTGGTTACGCGGCCGCGTACTACTCTTACGTGTGGAGCGAGGTGCTCGACGCGGACACCGTCGAATGGTTCGCCGAGAACGGCGGTCTGCGCCGGGAGAACGGAGACCACTTCCGGGCGACGTTGCTCGCGCGGGGTGGCAGCATCGACCCCTTGCAGGCGTATCGCGAGTTCCGCGGCCGGGACGCGGAGATCGAACCGCTGCTGCGGCGCCGGGGGTTGTCGGGCGTCTGACCTCGGGGTCGGAATCACCGGGGGCGCCCCCGGGTTGGCGCCATCGTGAAGTCGATCATCTACCGCCAGACCGGTGGCCCGGACGTCCTGCAGTTGCTCGAGCGCGACATCGCCGAACCCGACACCGGGGAGGTGCGGGTCCGGGTCGTGGTGTCGGGGGTCAACCCCACCGACTGGAAGTCGCGGCGGGGCGGCGCCGACGGGCAACCCACCCCCTTCCCGGAGGTCACCCCGAACCAGGACGGCGCGGGCGTCGTGGATGCCGTCGGGCCGGGGGTGACGAACGTGTCGGTGGGGGATCGGGTGTGGGTCCACACCGCCGCGTACGCGCGTCCGACGGGAACCGCGCAGGAGTTCACGGTGCTGCCCGCCGAACGTGTCGTGCCGTTGCCCGACGCGGTCTCGTTCGACGTCGGCGCGAGCCTCGGGGTCCCGGCGATGACCGCGCACCGCGCGCTCACCGTGGCCGAGGACGGGCCGCGACGGCTGTCGCCCGGAGCGCTGGCGGGTTCGACCGTGCTGGTGGCGGGGGGTGCAGGTGCCGTGGGTCACGCGGCCATCCAGCTCGCCCGGTGGGCGGGTGCCACGGTCATCTCGACCGTCAGCGGCCCGGAGAAGGCGGAACTGGCCACTGCGGCCGGTGCGCACCATGTCGTCAACTACCGCCACGGCGATCCGGCCCAGGAGATCCGCACCATCGCACCGGACGGGGTGGACCTCGTGGTCGAGGTCGCGATCGTCCCGAACCTCTCCCTCGACCTCGCGGTGCTGCGCCCGCGCGCGACGATCGCCAGTTACGCCAACAACGGCGGTGACGAGGTGCTCCTCCCGGTCCGGGACGTCATGGTCCTGAACGCGAGGTTGCAGTTCATCCTGCTCTACACCATGGGGCGGGATGCGCTCGACGCCGCGTCGGCGGACATCACCGCGGCGTTGCGTGATGGCGCGCTGCCGGTCGGACTCGAGCACGGGTTGGCCCTGCTGCGTTTTCCGCTGGCGGAAACTCCCGCCGCGCACGAGGCGGTGGAGAATGACACCGTCGGCAAGGTGCTCATCGACGTGAGCGGTGGCGTCTGAGCCAGGGCCCGGGGAGCTGCGAACTACCGGGTCGGCCGATGACGCCGTCGCCCCCTGCCGGTCGCTGCTTCGCCGGCTGCCCCAGGCGGTTCAACCCTTGACGCCCGGCAGGCTGAGCAACCCGAGCACCGACACCGCGTAGAGGACGAGGACGGTGAGAGAATCAACGCCCATCCCCAGCACCCGCCTGGTGGGGCGGAAAATCAACCCGAACAGGTAGACGACGGTGAGCAGGATCCCGACGGCGGTGAGGTAGATGTCGCTGGACTGGGCCTGCGGCAGGACGGCATGCCCGGACACGATGGTCGCCACCAGGAAGAGGACGGGTAGGAAGGCGTTACCGCCGAAAATGTCGCTGACGGCGAGCTGGTAGTCACCGTTGCGCACCGATGTCAGCCCAGTGGAGAGTTCCGGCAGTGAGGTGGCCGCAGCCAGGACGGTGGCGCCGAAGAGGACGCCGGAGAATCCGATGTGGTCGGCGATCGCGTCGCCGCTGCGTTCGAGTACCACACCGGCGAGAAGGGTGACCACGGCTGCGGTTGTGAAGATCGTGGCCGCCCTGGCGGTGCTGATGCCTCTGCTGCTGGCGGCGTGTTCCTTCTTCCGGCGGCTGTGCCCACGGGGGACCTCTTGGTTGTCCGGCGCCTCACCCATCGCCTGCCAGGGCAGGCCGTGTCCGGCGCGGTTGAGGAGCAACAACCCCGCCACCCAGATGACGGCGATGAGCAGACCACCGGGGGCGACGCGGGCGACGATCAGATCCGCGGGTAGCTGACTGGCGGCGATGACCACACCGAGGACGGCGACGACGATCGCACCCTCCAGGACGAGGACGAGGGAAGCGGCGCGGTTCATCAGTGGACGTCCGTGGCGGGTGCCGAAGGCGTCCAGGGCTACGAGGACCACCGTCTGCAGGGCGATACCGCCGAGCAGGTTCCCGGTGGCGACCCCGACGTGACCGCTGACTGCGGCACTGACGGTGATGGCGACCTCTGGGAGGTTGGTGGCGACCGCCAGCAGGATCGTGCCTCCCAGTGCTGCACCGAGGTGCAGGCGGGTGGCGATGACGTCCGTCTGGTTCGCCAGGGAAACCCCGGCGATCCAGATGGCCGCGGCGGCACCGACGAAGATCAGCAGCAACCAGGGCAGGTTCAACGACGACACAGGTGTTCCTTCAGTTCCGGGACGGCTGCTGACCGGTGGCGGCTCGTGGTCAGGCGGAGATCAGCGGCCAAGCACGGGCTGCCACCATCGGCGACGGTGGCAGCCCGCGCGTTCCCCCCCCGGCGTGCGCCGCGCTCAGCCGTTGTCGTCGCCCTGGTAGCTCTTCGGGTCGGAGTCGATCCCGCCGGCGGGATCGGCATGGCCCAGGGCGGTTTCCGCCGGCATGTCCTGGACCCGCTCACGGGCCAGGTCTCGCAACGCTTCCTGGTCTTCGCTGTCGGTGGTGGGTTCTTCGGGAGTGCTGCTCATCGGGCACCTCGTGATCTGGTCCGGCATGTCTGTCCTGCATCGTTATACCCGCAATCGCGGTGATCACCCGCTGCCACGGCACCGTGTGGATGTCGACGGGTCGGTGGTGCGGTCGCCAGGCCCGATGACCGATCGCGCACGCATTCCACGACCGCACCACAGACGCGCTGGACCGTCACCCTCCGGGTTGGTCTCAGAACCCCACCTCACAGGGCGTGGTCTTCTCGAGGCGACTTCGGCGGTATCGACCCTCTGCTCGGGGGTGGCGCCGAGGCTGCTCTACCGCGCCGCGGCGGTAGTGGCCGGTGGCCACCCGCGAACGCTGGTCGTACTCTGCTCGCGGCGCGCATCGAGTGACGGTCGGACGGTGCTGTGAGTCATCGTTCTACGTTCCACGGGAAGGGCTGCAGTCATGACGGCGATCGAGGATTACGGCCTGATCGGGGACCTGCACACCGCGGCGTTGGTAGCCCGCGACGGGTCGGTCGACTGGTTGTGCCTGCCGAGGTTCGACTCGCCGGCGTGTTTCTCCGCGCTGCTGAGTGATGACCGCGCGGGGTTCTGGCGGCTGGCCCCGACCGGCGCGGGTGCCTGCACGCGGCGAGGGTACCGGGGTGACACCCTCGTGCTGGAATCCGAGTGGATCACCCCCGAGGGCACGGTTCGGGTGATCGACTTCATGCCGCCGCGTGGTGAAGCGCCTGACCTGGTGCGCATCGTCGAGGGTGTCAGCGGTCGGGTGCAGATGAGCCTGGACCTCAAGCTGCGCATGGACTACGGGCAGGTGGTGCCCTGGGTGCGCCACAGCGAGGGGGGTCTGCGTGCCGTCGCCGGACCGGATGCGGTGTGGTTGGACACCCCCGTCACGCTGCACGGTGAGGATTTCGCGACCCGCGCCCGCTTCGAGGTGACCGCTGGCCAGCGGGTCCCCTTCGTCCTGACCCACGCGCTCTCCTACGCGCAGCGACCGGAGCGCGTCGACGCCGACCGGGCACTGGTCGACACGGAGTCGTTCTGGACGCAGTGGCTGGCGGACTTCGACTTCGACGCAGCAGGCCACCCGGACTGGACGGATGCGGTACGCCGGTCGATGGTGCTGCTGAAAGCCCTCACCTACGCACCCAGCGGTGGCATCGTCGCAGCAGCCACCACGTCCCTGCCGGAGCAGATCGGTGGTCCCCGTAACTGGGACTACCGCTACTGCTGGCTGCGGGATGCGACGTTCACCCTGCAGGCGTTGCTGGGTACCGGTTTCGTTGCCGAGGCGCGGGCGTGGCGTGAGTGGTTGCTCCGGGCGGTCGCCGGGGACCCGGCGAAGCTCCAGATCATGTACGGCATCAACGGTGAACGCCGGTTGCAGGAGTACGAACTGCCCTGGCTGGGCGGTTACGAGGGATCGCAGCCGGTACGTGTCGGCAATGCCGCGTCCGGGCAGTTCCAGCTCGACGTGTGGGGTGAGGTCCTGGATGGACTGCACCTCTCGCGCGCGGCCGGCCTCGACACCGAGCAGGACGCATGGGAACTGCAACGGGCACTGCTGGATTTCCTGGAAGGCCACTGGAACGACCCCGACAACGGACTGTGGGAGGCGCGCGGTGAACCCCGTCACTTCGTGCATTCCAAGGTCATGGCCTGGGCCGGTGTCGACCGAGCGGTGCAGGCGGTGGAGCGTCACGGCCTGTCGGGCCCGGTCGAGACGTGGAAGCGAACGCGGGCGCAGATCCACCGCGAGGTCTGCGAGAAGGGTTTCGACACCGAGCGGGGAACCTTCACCCAGTCCTATGGTTCCCGCGGGTTGGACTCGGCCACTCTGCTGATCCCGCAGGTGGGTTTCCTGGACTGGGATGACGAACGGGTCGTGGGGACGATCGACGCTGTGCAGCACGAACTCCTGCACAATGGTTTCCTGCTGCGTTACCGCAACGACGCCGACGGTGGAGATGGCCTTCCCGGTGAGGAAGGCGCGTTCCTGGCCTGCACGTTCTGGCTCGCCGACGCACTGCACGGTGCGGGGCGTACCCAGCAGGCGCGTGAAGTGTTCGAACGACTCCTTGCGTTGCGCAACGATCTCGGGATGCTCAGCGAGGAGTACGACCCCATCGCCCGGCGCCAGCTGGGCAACACCCCGCAGGCGTTCAGTCACGTGGGACTGGTGAACACCGCCCGCCACCTCTCCGGCAGCTACGCCGCCGACGCCGATCCGCAGACGCGTTCGGGGAGTCACCCCCGCTCGGGCAGCGCCGAGCGCGGGGGATTCTGAACACGTCGCCGCCGCGGCCGTCCGACAGACGACAACCCCTGACGAACAAAGGAAGTAGGACGACGCATGCGCGCATTGACAGTGATCCCCGGCAAGGCGGGTTCGTTGGCCGTCACCGACGTGGACGAACCCGTCGCCGGGCCGGGTGAACTCCTCGTGGACGGACTCGCACTCGGGGTCTGTGGGACCGACCGGGAGATCGCCGCCGGTGACTACGGCTGGGCCCCCTCCGGACGTGAGCGCCTTGTCATCGGTCACGAGTCCTTCGGACGTGTCCGCCAGGCACCACAGGGCAGCGACTTCGCGTCCGGTGACCTCGTGGTCGGCATCGTGCGCCGCCCCGACCCGGTTCCTTGTGGCGCCTGTGCCCACGGGCAGTTCGACATGTGCCGCAACGGTCGCTACGTCGAACGCGGCATCAAGGAGGTCGACGGTTACGCCAGCCAGAGCTGGACGGTGGAAGCCGATTACGCCGTCAAACTCGACCCTCGCCTGAGCGAGGTCGGAATGCTGATGGAACCCACCACCGTGGTCGCCAAGGCCTGGGACGAGGTGCAGAAGGTCGGGGAACGGGCCTGGTTCGAACCCAGGACCGCCGTGGTCACCGGCGCCGGCCCCATCGGGTTGCTCGCCGCGATGATCGGTGTGCAACGCGGTCTGGACGTGCACGTCCTGGACCGGGTGAGCGACGGGTTGAAACCGCAGCTGGTCGCCGACCTCGGTGCGACCTATCACCACGACGGCCTGGACGCACTGACGGCGAAGGTGATTCCCGACGTCGTCATCGAGGCCACCGGTGTCGGACAGCTCGTGTTCGGGTCCATCGCCGGCAGCGCCCCCTACGGGATCGTCTGCCTCACGGGTGTCTCCCCGAAGGGGCGCAACCTGCAGGTGGACGCGGGCGGGCTCAACCGCGAGATCGTCCTGGACAACAACGTGGTCATCGGCTCCGTCAACGCCAACCACCACCACTACCAGTTGGCCGCGCAGGCACTGGCGGACGCCGAGCTGGAGTGGCTCACCCGCCTCGTGACCCGCCGCGTGCCCCTGGAGCAGTTCGCCGACGCGTTCACCATGCATGACGACGATGTGAAGGTGGTTCTCGACCTCACCTGCTGAGCAGGCGCCCCTGGCAACTGCGTCGGCGGCGCGAGATCACCCACGACATCGGAGCCCTGGGCGGCTCACGCCTCGGGGAGGACTCCGTCGGCGTCCGGGACACCGCCGTCGATGTCGTCGGCGTCCACGATGCGGTAGGCGTAACCCTGCTCGGCCAGGAAACGCTGTCGGTGCGCGGCGAAGTCCTGGTCCTTGGTGTCGCGGGAGACGACCGTGTAGAAGCGCGCGGAACCGTGGTCACCCTTGGGGCGAAGCACCCGACCGAGGCGCTGGGCCTCCTCCTGGCGGGAACCGAACGACCCCGACACCTGGATCGCGACCTTGGCCTCGGGCAGGTCGATCGAGAAGTTCGCGACCTTGCTGACCACGAGTGTGGTGATCTCACCCTGGCGGAAGGCCTCGAACAACCGCTGCCGCTCCTTCACCGAGGTGTCACCCTTGATGACGGGGGCGTCCAGACGCAGCGCGAGGTCGTCGAGCTGGTCGATGTACTGACCGATGACCAGGGTCGGCTCGCCCCGGTGCTGGGCGACGAGCTTCTCCACCACCCGCGACTTCTCGGGCGAGGTGGCGCACAGCCGGTAACGGTCCTCGTCCTCGGCGGTGGCGTAGAGCAGTCGCTCGGAGTCGGGGAGGGTCACGCGGACCTCGACGCAGTCGGCGGGCGCGATGTAGCCCTGGGCCTCGATGTCCTTCCACGGCGCGTCGTAGCGTTTCGGGCCGATGAGGGAGAACACGTCTCCCTCGCGGCCGTCCTCGCGCACCAGCGTGGCCGTCAACCCGAGGCGACGACGGGCCTGCAGGTCGGCCGTCATCCGGAAGATCGGTGCCGGCAACAGGTGGACCTCGTCGTAGAGGATGAGGCCCCAGTCGCGTGCGTCGAACAGCTCGAGGTGGGGGTAGACGCCCTTCCGCTTCGTCGTCACGACCTGGTAGGTCGCGATCGTCACGGGACGGATCTCCTTGCGGGCCCCCGAGTACTCGCCGATCTCGTCCTCTGTCAACGACGTCCGTTTGATGAGCTCGTCGCGCCACTGCCGGGCCGAGACGGTGTTGGTCACCAGGATGAGGGTGGTGGCCTTCGCGCGCGCCATCGCCGCGGCCCCGACGAGGGTCTTTCCTGCGCCACAGGGCAACACGACCACGCCGGAACCACCGTGCCAGAAGTTCTCGACCGCGTCGGCCTGGTAGGGCCGCAGCGTCCAGTCGGCCTCATTGAGGTCGATCTGGTGGGCCTCACCGTTGACGTAACCGGCGAGGTCTTCCGCCGGCCACCCCAGCTTGAGCAGCGCCTGCTTGAGGTTCCCGCGCTCACTGGGGTGCACGAGGACCATGTCGGGCGCGAGCCGAGCCCCCATCAGCGGAGCGACCTTCTTCGAACGCAGCACCTCCTCGAGCACCGGAGGGTCGTTGGCGCGCAGTACGAGGCCGTGCTCGGGGTCGTTCGACAGTTGCAGGCGGCCGTAGCGCGCCATCGTCTCGGCCACGTCCACCAGCAATGCGTGCGGTACCGAGTAGCGGGAGAACTCCAGCAGGGTGTCGACGACCTGCTCGGCGTCGTGACCTGCCGCCCGCGCGTTCCACAGCCCCAGCGGCGTCAGTCGGTAGGTGTGCACGTGCTCGGGAGCACGTTCCAGCTCGGCGAACGGCGCGATCGCTGCACGGCAGGCCTGCGCCCGCGGGTGGTCGACCTCGAGCAGCAGGGTCTTGTCGCTCTGGACGATGAGGGGGCCGTCGGTCACGGTGACTGCAACCCCGCGTGGACGTCAGTGCTTCCGCCCTGGGCGCTCACCTTGCCGGGCAGCTTCGGCGGCGGGTTCGTCGGCGGGGTCACCGGGCGCTGAGCAGAGCGCTCACGGAGTCCGAGTAGTAGCCCGAATCACTGTTGAAATCACTGTTGAGACCGAAGATGACGAACGCGATCACCGCGAGGAGGCCGAGCACGCTCAATCCGATCGTCACCCAGGCGCAGATCTTGCCCGCCAGCAGGAAGCCGAGACCCCGCTTGCGGCCCTGGGACGCGACGATGTCGCGACGAGCCCCCGGGGTCAGCGCCAGGGCGACGATCGCGGCGATCCACCCGAGCCCGCTGATCAACAGCACGAGCCCGCCGACCGCGGTCCACAAGACCGCGTGCGCCATACCGGCGACGGGCACCTGCTCGGGGTAGTCCTGGCCGAACTGTCCGTAGGCCGGCGAACCGTAGCTCTGTGCTCCCTGGCCTGGTGCTCCCTGACTGAATGCTCCCTGACTGGTGGCCCCGGAAACGGTCCCGTAGGGCTGTGCCCCGTGATGCTGGGTCTCGTGAGCGCCTTGCGGCTGTCCTTGCGACGGCTGGCGGTCCTGGCTCGCTTCGGTGGGCGACGGGGAACCCCACGGCGACGCGGGCTGGTCCGGCTGCGGCTGTGCGTAGTGCGGGACGCTCTGGGTCGGCTCCGCCGACGACGACGTGCGGTAGGGGTCGTG
>JBPBQU010000376.1:0-8547 GCA_050955085.1 Janthinobacterium lividum
GGACGCGGCAGGACACAGTGGCTGGAGAGGGCGACGTGCACGGGAGCCGACGCGGCTGCGGCCCCGAGGTTGAGCGCACGTCCGTAGCTGAACTCCTGGTGCGCGATCTCCACCACCACATCCGCCCGGGCCCGCACCATGTCCATGGTCGCGTCGCCGGACCCGGAATCGACGACGACGATCTCGGCCGGGACGTCCTGCGCGCGGATGCTGTCCAGGGTGGCCCCCAGGGTCGCGGCCGAGTTGTAGGTCCGGACGATGACGCTGGCCGCGGCGTTCACGAAGGCACCTGGTCGAGCGCCGCACCCGAGGTCACGTCGACGCGGTCACCGGGGAGCAGGACGAGACGCTCGCGTTCCGGGCGAGACGACGTCGCGAACATGCGCAGCAACCGGCGCGCATTGGGAACGGGCTGGAACTCCCCCCGGACGACCTTGCGGCCCGCCGTTCCCATTCGCGCACGCAGTGCCGGGTCCGATGCGAGGGTGGCGATCGCCGCGGCCACTCCGGCCGCATCACCGGGGGGCACGAGGAAACCCGTGACACCGTCGGTCACGAGTTCGGGGATTCCCGCGATGGTCGTGCTGACGACGGGTAATCCCATCGACATCGCCTCCATGAGCACGACCGGGACTCCCTCCTCGAAACTCGGGAGACAGAACACGTCGGCCCACTCGTAGTGCTCGCGCAACTCGTCCTGACCCACCGGGCCCACCAGCTGCACCATCTGCCCCAGTGGTGAACCAGCCAACCTCGTGGCCAACTCCTCGGCCAACGGACCCGCACCCGCCACCGCCGCCTCGAACTGCAGACCGTCGCGGCGCAAATGATCGAGCGCGTCGAGCAGGACGTCGGGACCCTTCTCCGCCACCAATCTCCCCACGAACAGCAGGCGCAGCGGACCCTCTTCCCGTCGGCCCGGCCGGGCCGTGAACCTCTCGGAGTCGACGCCCATCCGGACGATGTGCATCGTGCGCCAGTGCTCGGGTGGTACGAGTTCGCGCAACGCACCCCGGCAGAACTCACTGATGCAGGCGACCGCGGCCGCCGAGCGCACCTTGGCCGCGAGGTCGTAACCCTCGACGTCGCTGAACTCCGTCGGGCCGTGCATGCTGAGCGTCCATGTCCAACCGGCGTCCGGACCGTCCTCGGCGCGACCCATCGTCACCACCGAACGGGCGACGTCGGCCCCGTTGTTGGCGAAGTGGACATGGACGTGGCGCAGGCCCCGGGCGCGCATCTCCTCGCGCAGCACCACGGCCTCGGCGAGGTAGAAGAACTGCCAGATCCGCGGTTTGAGCGCGCGCGGCCCGCTCTTCACGGCGCCGAGAACTCCGGCGGCGATGGATCTCGGTGACCTCGTCGCAGCCTTCACGGACGCCGACAGATAGTCCACCGGACGACGCCCCAACAGCGCGAAGGTCCGGCCGGCCTCGTCCCGGGCGACGGCCGAGCGCTGCTCGCCGATCGGGGAGGGACGGATCGAGAAGGTCTGCACGTCGGCCCCGAGGGAGCGCAGCGCGAGGACCTCGCGTTCGATGAAAGCGTGCGACAGCGCGGGGTAGTGACTCACCAGATAGGCGACCCGCACCCGCTCGGAACTGTCCTCAGTTGGGACGGCCTCGGTCATCCATGCTCCTCTCTGGGGACGTTCGGCGCCGACGTACCCGTCGTCATACCACTCATGGCCATCGAGGGCAGGTGGATCTCGGGGGCCGGCGCCCTGACCGCCGTCGAACGTGGTTCGCGACGGTCGTGGGGATCAGGCGTGATGGCCGTAGCGGCGCCCGAGGGATCGCGCGAACAACCCCGCCGCGTAGGGCAGGTCGTGCACGAGGTAGCGCTTCGCCATCCGACGCGGTTCCATCGCGAGCCGGTGAACCCATTCGAAGCCGCTGCGCTGGATCCACACCGGCGCCCGGGACACTTCACCCGCGACCATGGTCAAGGTCCCACCACACCCGACGAACCACGCCGAGGGGAGGTTCTCCCGCAGTTTCTGCATGAGTCGTTCCTGCTTGGGGAACCCGAGAGCCACGAAGACGATGTCGGGTTTGGCGTCGATGACGGCGTCGACGGTCTCCTCCAGGGTCGTGCCCTGTCGTTCGAAACCGAACGGCGGGCAGTGCCAACCGACGATGTCGAGATCGGGTTCCTCGGCGATCAACTTCTCCGCTGCCCGCTCGGCGATCCCCTCCGCACCACCCAGCAGGTAAAGCGTCCGCTCCGAGCGGGCAGCACCCCGCGAGAGCGACCAGATGAGCGACGATCCCGTCACCCGCTCCGGCAACTGCTCACCCTGCAACCGGCTGGCCCACACGATGGGCATCCCGTCCGGCACCACGAGGTCGGCACCCACTGCGAGATGGCGATTCTCGGGTCTGCGCAACTGCCGGAGGATGTCGACGTTGGGCGTGATGAGGTTTCCCCCCTCACCACGCTCGAGGGCGTCGAGGACGTGCGAGACCACCTCGTCCTCGCGCATCGCGTCGAAGACGATGTCGTCCACCGTCACCTGGTGCCGCCTCGGGGCCGGCACCCGGGGACCGGGCACGGACAGCTCGGGTGCGTTCGTCGATCCCCCGGTCTTCGCGGGTGCGGAACGCAGTCGAGTCATGGCGTCGTGAGTCGACGAGTCGAGAACCATGTGAACTCCTCGGTCGGCCGGGTCACCGGGTCGAGGAGTCCCGCTGCCAGGCGACGTTCTGCCTGCGGCGCGCGGAGATCCTGGACGCGATGGTGACGGCGGTGTAGACGACGAACGACGGGATCAAACGGGGTTGGGCCAGAGCCGACCGCAGCAGGGCTGTGGAGGTGGCAGACGTGGTCCGATCGAAAGACGTGGTCCGATCGACAGACGTGGTCCGATCGACAGACGTGGTGCCCGTGGTGGTGTCCCCAGCCTCGTGAACCCGCCCGAGATCGCCCAGCTCCGCGTTGCCGGACGCCGTCCGGGTGCGGACCTTGAGCAGGTTGCGGAGGTCTCGGGGCGCGGCGACGACGAACTCACCCGCGCTGTTGCCCCTCTCGTGCTCGGCGAACAAGCGCTGCACGAAGAGGTCGTCACTGGTCACCTCAGGGAACTCCCCGAAGCGCGCGCGACCCGATGAGGACATGCCGTAGACGCCGAGACCGACGAGCCCGTTGCGGACATAGGGAAGTTGCTCGTAGGCCCGATAGAAAGCTCGCACCGACCAGGACGACGCGGACGTGTCGAAACGGACCTGCGGGGACGCCGCCAGGAGGTCCCCGCGACGCAACCGGTCGGCAAGGGCATCCAGTGCGCCGGGCCCGAGCACGATGTCGGCGTCGAGGTAGACCCGGGGGAAGGTCGTCGCCGCGAGGTCACCGGCGCGCAGAGCTGCCACCTTCGAGGCGCTCCCCAGTTCGATGACACCCACCCCGGCCGCCCGCGCGATCTCGACCGTGGCGTCGGTGCACCCGTTGGCGACGACGATCACCTCGGCCACCTCGTGGCGGGCTGCCGCACCGAGCGCACGAAGGGTGCGAGCGAGTGTCGCGGCCTCGTTGTGAGCGGGGACGATGACGGACACGGTGGCCGGTGCGGTGTCGGCGTCGACGGCGTCGAGGACTTCACTCGTCGTGCTCACGTCACCCCTTCTGCGCCTCGGGTCGGTCGGGTCGACGCCCGCTCGTCACCAGTCGTCACGTCGTCTGCCGCATGGTAGCCAGGTGTCACCCGAACAGCGCAACCCTTGATCCATCCGCCGCTCCGGAGCGACGTCGTGAGCGCGGGACTCAATACGCACCCCGACCACCGAAGACTGCCTTCACGGTCTTCGCCAGGATCATGAGGTCGAAGGCCGGGGTCCAGTTCTCCACGTACTGCAGGTCCAGCCGGGTCGACTCGTCGAGGTCGAGGTCGGAACGCCCGCTGACCTGCCACAACCCGGTGAGACCCGGCTTGACGAGCAACCGGCGGCGGAGGTCCGTTCCGTACTCGGCGACCTCACGCGGCAGCGGCGGGCGCGGCCCGACGAGGGACATGCTGCCGGAGAGGACGTTGAACAGCTGGGGCAACTCGTCGAGGGAGTAACGGCGAAGGAACCCGCCCATGCGGGTGATCCGTGGGTCACGGCGCATCTTGAACAGCAGACCGTTGCCCTCGGACTCGGCACGCAGATCGAGCAGCAGTTTCTCCGCGTCGACGACCATCGAGCGGAACTTGACCATGGTGAACTCCCGACCGTCGCGCCCTACCCGTTTCTGGGTGAAGAACGCCGGGCCCGGGGAATCGAGGCGGATCAGGGCCATGAGAACCAGGAAGACGGGACTGAGCAGCATCACGGCGAGGGTTGAGGAACCCCTGTCCAACAACGTCTTACCCAGGTGTCGGATGCCACGCAGCTCGGGTCGGTCGACGTGCAGCAGCGGGAGCCCGGACACGGGCCGGATGACGACCCGTGGGCCGACGATGTCGGTCAGCGCCGGGGCGACGACGAGGTCCGCGCGGGTGCCCTCCAACTCCCAACCCAGGCGGCGCAGGACCGGTCCGTCCAACTCGGGGCACGTGAGCGTCGCGACGACGTCGGCGTCGCCACGCCGCACGACCTGGGCGATCTGGTCCAGTGATCCGAGGACGGGGACGTCCAGGGCGTCGAGCTCGGGCGTCGCCACCCCGTCGGGCGTGCAGGCCGCGTCGACGCGCAGCCCGTGGTCGGTGTCACGTCGCACCTGGCGGACCAGCGAGGCGATGGCTGCCGGATGACCGGCCACGACGGTCGACTGCATGCACTCCCCCGCAGCGCGACGAACGTGGAGATAGCGACGGACCGCGAGGCGACCCGCAATCGTCAGCAGACCCGCGGCCGGCAGGGCCACGACCACGAAACCGCGCGCGACCTCGAGCTGGAAGGCCCACGACCCGGTCCCGACGAGCGCGACCACCGTCGTCCCGGCGAGCAGGACACGCTGGAACTCCTCGACACCGACGGCGAGGAATCGTGGCTCGTAGGCCCGGAAGAGCACCATGGCCAGCACCCAGACGGGCGGCAGGAGCAGCATGGTCCAGGCGACCGAGACACCACTGATGGTGCTGACGTGGAGGGGATCGTCACCGAAGCGGACGGCCCATCCGAGGAGGGCGGCGAGGAGAGCCGCGAGAGCGTCCAACGCCACGATCGCGCGAACGTAATCTCGCTGCCACACAGGTCGGCGGAGCAGAGAGGCACCCGCCTGCGACACGGGTCGGCGGTGCGGCAGCAAGGCCCGCGAGCTCCCTCGGCCCGCCTGCTCTTCGACGACCCGACGTTGCTGCGCCGGTAGCAGTCGTACCTCTTCGGTTGCCATGGCCTCTCCCGTCAGTGGAACGTGTGTTCCCACGACGGTGTGGGCCTCAGCGCACCCGAATGCCGGTGCCTGATTGCTACGGATGGGTTACTAGATGCGACCCATCGTAGTCACGGTTCACCCGTTTGACGCAAGCCCCTCACATGTTGATCAGTATCTGCTCCACAGCGCGAACTGCTCGGGGTGGTCTTGCCAGGAGGCAGGGGGCTTCGGATCTGAAGATGGGTGGGCGGGCCTGACCGGTACTGGACTGCTGGCCTCATCTTGTGGTCTTGCCGATGGAAGCAAGGTCGCAGACCGCTTCCACCACACTGGCACCGTGAACGCGGTCATGATCCAGCGGGCTGCCCCGACCAGTCCCCATGCGCATCGCGCCCTGAGGGCTTACTACGACGACATCATCAGCCGCTACTACCAACGACCCGCTGAACCGGCCGAGGTCGAGGCGGTGATGCAGCAGGAGAGCAGTGATGACCTGCTCCCCCCTCACGGCCTGCTGCTACTGGCCTGCCGCGAAGACGAGGTAGTGGGCTGCGTCGGGCTGCGCATCCTCGGCAAGATCGGGGAGGTCACCCGCGTGCACGTCGTTGCCACAGCCCGCGGCCAGGGCATCGGCTCACGGTTGCTCACCGCGATCGAGCAGGAAGCCCTCGACCACGACCTGCAGTTGTTGAGGCTGGACACCCGCAGCGACCTGGTCGAGGCACGCCGTCTCTACGCACGGCACGGCTTCGAGGAGGTCGAGCCCTTCAACACCGAGTTCTACGCCAACCACTGGTTCGCCAAGCGGCTGCAGACCACGGTGAGAACGGGGAGGTAGCGAAGACGTCCCCGGGTGCCTCAGCGCTCACCGCCACGGGGTCGGCCGCGTCGTGGACGCAGACCTCTCCGCGAGTGCTGGCACGGTCCGCGTTCTCGGTGATCGGGATCAGCGTTGCGGGGTGAGCCTCGGACCGGGAGTCGCCTGAGGACCAGGCACACGCCGGCCGGATCGTCGCCCAGCCCGAGCGATCAACGGAGACCCGATGAGCGTGGGCAACACCCAGGCCAGTGGACCGGACCAGTTCACCATCAACACCGCGGTGACGAACGAGACGTAGGAACCGGCCATGAACGAGATGTGGAGGGGTAGCCACCCCGGCGCGGCGACGACGAACCATGACCCCCCCGGTGACGGCCGCGGCCTTCGTCGCCACGGCGATGACGACCAGACCCCACGGCGTGACGGCGACGGTGGCCGCCAGTACCACGGCGGTCGTCGTCATCAGCGTGACGACCGGGGTGGCTGTTGGGGTTCCTGCACGAAGGACCCCAGTCCGGGTGGGACCTCATGGTGACCGCCCAAGACCGGATCAGCGGTTTCTGGTCCCTGACCCGCAGCCAGGTGTATCGCGAGCTGGCGACGATGGCCGCCGCCGGATTCATCACCACCGACTCGACGGGACCCCGGGACCGGCGCGCCTACCGCCTGACCGAAGACGGACGTTCGGCGTTCAGACAGTGGTTGTCGCAACCTCCAGGCGAGGAGCAGATCCGGTATCCGCTGCTGCTGACCTTGGCGTTCGCCCGGCACCTGCCCCCCGGACGTCTCGCCTCCTTCATCGCCTCACACCGCGCCCTGCACCAGTCCCGTTGGGAGGCCTACCGCGATCAAGAACAGCAGGCGCGCGCCGCCGGCGCCGGTGACGTCGACCTGATCACTCTCGACTTCGGACTGCGCTACGAGAGCGCGGTCATCGACTGGTTCGACGGCCTGACGCAGACATTGCCACCGGCGGCTCACCACCTCATCTCGAACGGTAGTCACGCCCCTCTCGTCAAACGTGTGACTTCACGGTCAAGCCGCAGTCGTGGACGTCGACGACCTCGCGGGCTTGCCGACGAGGGCAAGATCCACAGGAGGTCCGGACCCGTCTGGTCCTCTGGCCTTCCCACCGGTCGGGGAGCTACCGCATGGGCGGGGTCGACGGGGTCGACGGGGTCGACGGGGTCGACGGGGTCGACGGGGTCGACGGGGTCGACGGGGTCGACGGGGTCGACGGGGTCGACGGGGTCGACGGGGTCGACGGGGTCGACGGTCAGGATGGTCGCTGTGAGCCTGCCGTTCCCCGAGCCGATGTCGCCCATGTCCTCTCGTGGGGAGGTGCTGGTGGGCTATCTCGACTTCTTCCGCACCCGGACGGTCGAAAAGGTCACCGCACTCCCAGAGGTGGAGCGTCGCACCGGCCGGTTGCCGTCGGGGTGGACGCCATTGGAGCTGGTGCGCCACCTGACGTTCGTCGAGCGGCGCTGGCTCGTCTGGGGTTTCCTCGGCCAGGATATCGGCGACGCGTGGGGTGATGAGCGTTCGGGGCGCTGGTTCGTCGCAGACGACGAGAGGTCCGCGCAGGTCCTCAGCGAGCTGGTGAAGCAAGGCCTGGTCAGCGCGCGGATCGTCGCCGGCCACGACCTCGAGGAGGTCGGCGCCGCGGGGCCGCGCTGGGAGGGGCAGGAGCCGGCGACCTTGGAGCGGGTGCTGTTGCACCTGGTCCAGGAGCACGCCCGGCACCTGGGTCAGTTGGACGTGGTGGTCGAACTCGCCGGCGGCGGGCAAGGCGAGTAAGCGTGGCGCGTGAGCTGTCAAGGCCCGGGTTTGATGGAGACCTCCAACCAACGCCTCCGAGAGGAAGATGGTTTCCATGGCTGCGCCCAGGAAGTACCCCGACGAGCTGCGTGAGCGGGCGATCCGCATGGCGGTCGAGGCCCGCCGAGACCCGGCCAGCAGGATTGGTGCGCTCAAGCGCATCGGTGGCCAGCTCGGCATCAACCCCGAGACCCTGCGCAACTGGGTCGTCCAGGCCGAGGTCGACGCCTGGCACCGCCCCGGCACCAGCACGGACGACACGGCCCGCCTGGGCGAGCTAGAGCGGGAGGTCCGTGAGCTTCGCCGGGCCAACGCCATTTTGAGGTCGGCATCGGCTTTCTTCGCGGCGGAGCTCGACCGCCCCTTGCGCTGACCAAGCAATACATCGACGAACATCAGGACCGGTTCGGGGTCGAGCCGATCTGCAGGGAACTGCAGGTCGCCCCGAGCACCTACTACGCAGCTAAGACCCGACCACCTTCAGCCCGTGCACTCAGCGACCAAGCTGCGTTGGTCGAGATCGACGAGGTCCACGCCGAAAACCTGCGCGTGTACGGGGCCCGGAAGCTGCACGCCGCGATCAATCGCCGCCGTGCTCAGCGCGCCGAAGCCGA
>JBPBQU010000377.1:0-8313 GCA_050955085.1 Janthinobacterium lividum
GACGAGGCGGTAGCGATCCAGATCGTTAAGCATCACCATGTCGAACGGTGTCGTCGTCGTGCCTTCTTCTTTGTACCCGCGTACGTGGATGTTGGCGTGACCCGTCCGGCGATAGGTGAGGCGGTGGATGAGCCATGGGTACCCGTGGTAGGCGAAAATGATGGGTTTTGTCGCGGTGAACAACGTGTCGAAGTCGCGGTCGGACAACCCGTGCGGGTGCTCGCGCTCGTCCTGCAGGCGCATGAGGTCGACGACGTTGACGAAGCGAACCGTCAGCTCAGGCAGTTCCCGGCGCAGGATGTCGGAGGCGGCCAGGGCTTCCAACGTCGGGGCGTCACCCGCACAGCCGAGGACGACGTCGGGGTCTTCGCCTGGTGTCTCGCGCCCGGCCCACCCCCAGATGCCCAGCCCACGGGTGCAGTGTGCGACGGCCTGGTCCATCGTCAGCAGGTTGGGGGTGGGTTGCTTACCGGCGACGACGACGTTGACGTAGTCCCGGCTGCGCAGGCAGTGGTCGTAGGTGGAGAGCAGGGTGTTCGCATCCGGGGGCAGGTAGACCCGGACGATCTCGGCCTTCTTGTTCACCACGTGGTCGATGAAGCCCGGATCCTGGTGACTGAAGCCGTTGTGGTCCTGACGCCAGACGTGACTGGAGAGCAGGTAGTTCAAGGACGCGACGGGTCGCCGCCACGGGATCTGGCGGCTGACCTTCAACCACTTGGCGTGCTGGTTGAACATCGAGTCGATGATGTGGATGAACGCCTCGTAGCAGTTGAACAATCCGTGACGTCCGGTGAGCAGGTACCCCTCCAGCCACCCCTGGCACTGGTGTTCCGACAGCATCTCCATCACCCGCCCGGCTCGTGCGAGGTGCTCGTCGACCTCCGGCCCCAGGAACTCGGCGTTCCACTGCTTGTCCGTGGTGTCGAAGACGGCTTGCAGGCGGTTGGAGGCGGTCTCGTCCGGTCCGAAGATCCGGAAGTTGTCCGGGTTGCGACGGATCACCTCGGTCAGCCATTGCCCGAGCACCCGCGTCGCCTCGCTGGTGGAACCGGCCGGGACGGGGACGTCGACCGCGAATTCACGGAAGTCGGGCAGGCGCAGATCGCGCAGCAGCAGACCACCGTTGGTGTGCGGGTTGTCGCTCATCCGCAGCACACCCGTGGGGGCGAGCCGGGCGATGTCCGCGTGCAGGGCGCCCGCCTCGTCGAAGAGCTCCTCGGCCCGATAGGAACGCAGCCACCCGTCGAGCACCTGCAGGTGCTCTTCGGTGTCGCGGGCGCTGGTCAGCGGGACCTGGTGGGCACGCCAGGAGTTCTCCACCTGGTTGCCGTCGATGACCGCGGGGCACGTCCACCCCTTGGGGGTGCGGAGGATGATCATGGGCCAGGCGGGGCGGTTGTCGTCACCCGCGGCGGCGGCGGCCTTGATGTCCGCGATCTCGTCCAGGACGGTGTCGAGCAAGTCGGCGAACCGGCGGTGCGCGGCCGCCGGGTCCTCCCCGTCGAAACCTCCGGTGAACAGGTGCGGATGGTGGCCGTACCCGCGCATCAGCGCGAGCAACTCGTCCTCGGGGATGCGGGCGAGGACGGTGGGGTTCGCGATCTTGTACCCGTTGAGGTGCAGGATCGGCAGCACGACGCCGTCGTTGCGCGGGTTGACGAACTTGTTGGAGTGCCAACTCGTCGCCAACGGACCCGTCTCGGCCTCACCGTCACCGATCACCGCGGCCACCAACAAGTCGGGGTTGTCGAAGGCGGCGCCGTAGGCGTGGGAGAGGGCGTAACCCAGTTCTCCCCCCTCGTGGATCGAACCGGGGGTCTCGGGGGCGACGTGGCTGGGGATGCCCCCCGGGAAGGAGAACTGACGGAACAACCGGCGCAGTCCCTCCGCGTCGGGGGTGATGTCGGAGTACACCTCGCTGTAGGTGCCGTCGAGGTAGGCGTTGGCCACCAGGCCGGGCCCACCGTGGCCGGGGCCCGTCACGTACATCGTCGACTGCCCGCGATCGAGGATCGCCCGGTTGAGGTGGGCGTAGAGGAAGTTCAGGCCCGGGGTGGTCCCCCAGTGCCCCAGTAGACGCGGTTTGACGTGGTCGCGGCGCAGGGGCTCGTGCAGCAGGGGGTTGTCGAGCAGGTATATCTGCCCGACCGAGAGGTAGTTCGCCGCCCGCCACCAGGCATGGACCCGGGCCAGGGTCTCCTCCGTGATCGCGACTTCCGGACGATGCGCCCAGGACGTCGCGGGGGAGGTCTTGACAGGTGCCGTAATGGTGCTCGTGCCGGTCGGCTGGATGGTCATGCGATCCCTCGACTCCCGCGTCCACCCGGTGGCGCGCTCGCAGCGCCGACACGACGAAGGGGACGTCCGAGGGGCAGCACACCACAGATCCCGGATCGGTGCTCACGCACCCGGACCTGCCGAAACGGCCGACCGCTCCGCCTGGGTGGCTAGCATTCGATCAGGAACGAGAAGACGGTCAGCCGGGTCCGTCGACGACGGGTAGGGGAGTTCATCATGAGTGCCCGCGAGAGCATCGACGATCTGATCGCAGCACATCCGGACTGGCGCGGTGCCGCCCTGGCCGAGTTGCGTGCGATCATCCTCGAGGTCGACCCGGGAATCATCGAGGAATGGAAATACCTGGGTGCGCCCGTGTGGTCACTCGGGGGGATCCTCGTGGTTGGGAACATCTTCAAGACCAAGGTGAAACTCGGATTCATGCACGGTGCGAAGCTGGACGACCCGTCCGGTCTCTTCAACGGCGAACTGGGCGGCAAGCAGCGTCGCTCCGTCGAACTCGGGGAGGGTGCAAAGGTCGAGAAGGATGCGTTGCAGGACCTGATCCGCGCCGCGATCCTTCACAACCAGACGAAATAAGTCTCTCGACCGAGGTCGACACCCCGCGGAAGGTTCACCCCGCAACCCCCCGAGCTGCGGGAAATCGAGAGGAACTTACACGTCACACCCGGTTCGACGTCGACGACGCACGCCGTAACGAATCGGTGGTTACTGCGAACACCGACCGGTGTTCGACCCGTCAGGGCGTGATTGACGTCGACGACGAAGGTTCGGGAAGTTTCAGGTCGACCACCCACCGCTCCGTTTCAGCGGTGCAGGTGTGTGTAGTCCGGCAGGTCGATGGCGTCGGCGGGTGGTGTGGAGAAGCGCTCACCGAGTGAGCCGACAAGGGGGTTGGAGGCGACCCGCAGGCCGAGCCGGAAGACGCCGACCCCTGCGCGCGACCGGGGGTTGGCGATGCGGGGGACACCGGGTGGCAGTTTCTGCGCCTGGTCGACGTAGGGGCGCATGATCCGCTCGTAACCGCGGAAGGCGTCGCGATGGTCGACGTGGGCGGCGAGTTCCCCCGCGAGCACGTAGGCACCGACGAGGGCCAGACTCGTCCCCATCCCACTGACCGGGGACGCGCAGTAGGCCGCGTCCCCCACCAGAGCGACCCGGCCTTGCGACCACCGTGGGGCGCGGACCTGGCCGATGGACTGGACGTAGAGGTCGTCGGCGGCGTCGAAGCCGTCGAGGACCCGGGACGCTTCCCAACCGGCGTCCGCGAAACGTGCCCGCAGCAGGGCGCGCTCCTCGTCCAGCGTGCGGTGCCCGGCATCCGCCGCACCCCTCGTGCGCTGGCCGGGGTGGGACAGGCTCGCGCGGATCGTGCCCACCGCGTCCGGACGCAGGTTGATGGTCCGCCCTCCGGGGGCGCTGTACCAGCGCCACCAGTCGTCGTCGGCGGCAGTGCGCGCAATCGTGGCCCACGCGGTCTCCATGCCCAGCGACCGGATCTCGACCTCGTCACCGAAGACCAGACCCCGGGTGCTGGACCCGATGCCGTCCGCGGCGATGACGAGATCGAATCGTTCGTCCGCAGCGTGGGCGAAGGAGACGCTCACGCCACCGGCGCCGACTGGGGTGGTGTCGGGGGCGGTGTCGGGGGCGGTACTGCGGGAGATGAAGGGGTCGACGTCACCGTGGTCGTGTAGTCCGGTCACCCAGTCACCGAAGCGGTGCTCGACGAGGTCCGCGGTGCAGCCCACGAGCAGTTGCGCGAGGTCCCCGCGGAGGATCTCCAGTTCTGCCGTGGCTCCGGCGGAGTCGGACGTGCCGGCGGGAAACCGCGCGATGCTCGCACCGTCGGCGCCGACGAAGCGGGTACCGAGTTCTCCGGTGCCGGCGGCCCGGATGGCGTCCTCGATGCCCATCCGCCGGGCGACCTCACGCCCGGCGCCTCGGACGTCGATGTTCTGTCCACCCATCCGCAACGCAGGTGCCCGCTCGAGGAGGACGGGCTGCCACCCGTAACGGTGCAACCAGTAGGCGAGGGCGGGGCCGGCGATGCTGGCGCCGGTGATGAGCACGCGGGGCGAGGTCACGATCGTTCTCCTTCGTGTGGGTGAACCGTGGTGGGTTCGGTTGATGTTGCGGTGTTCGCGGAATCGGTGCTCCCGGTGTCCGCACCACCGTCCGGTACCGCAGGGTCGTCGGGGCGTCCCTTCTTCGGGAACAGGAAGGTGAGCAGCAGGAACACCACGAGCAGTCCCATTTGGATGAGCAGGGTCTGCTGGTAGGCGTGCTCGGGTGAACCGGTGGTGATCGCATGGAAGAACGTCGAACCGAACACCGCTACCCCGATGGAACCGGCGATCGACTGGACTGCGGACAGGACACCGGAAGCTGAACCGATCTCGTCGTCCCGCACCGCGGCGAGGATGGTGCTGAACAGTGCCGCGATGACCAAGCCGGACCCGATCCCGGACAGGGCGATACCGGGTACGACGTGCCAGCTGTGGAACGGGTCGTTCGCCCCGATCGAGTCGAGTTCGCTCCACAGCAGCGTGGCACCCGCGATCTGCACGACGGCACCGATCTGGAGCACAGCCCGCCCAAGCCGTTCAGCGAGAACGGCGCCGCTGACGGCACCGCCGATCGCGGTTCCCAGTGCGACGGGCAGGTTGCCCAGCCCGGCCTGACCAGCGCTGAAACCGTGGCCGATCTGCAGGAACAAGGTGAGGGTCAGCTGCGTCCCGATCAGGGCACTGAAGAACAGGGCGATCCCGGCCAGGCCCAGGGTGTAGGCGGGGCGGGTGAAGATGCCGGGGACGACCAGCGGCGTGCGTCCGCGAGCGGACGCCTCTCGCTGTTGCCAGGCGAAGGCGACGAAGCCGGCGAGTCCCGCGGTCATGCTCAGCCACGTCCACACCGGCCACCCCTGCTCCTGCCCGAGGTTCAGGGGCAGGACGAGGAGAGCGGAGGCGAGCACGATGAGCGCGGCGCCGACGACGTCGATGCCGACGCGGTGGTCACCGGCGAGGTGCGGCAGGATCCGCCACGCCAGGACCAGGGCGACGAGGCCGATCGGCACGTTGACGAGGAACACCGCGCGCCACCCCAGCCCGAACAGGTCGGCGTCGATGAGCCCGCCACCGATGAGTGGGCCCAGGATGCCGCCGAGACCCAGGACGGGTCCGAAGACCCCGAAGACCTGGGCCAGTTCCTTGCCCGAGAAGTTCTCCCGCAGCAGCCCGAGACCCTGCGGCAGGAGCATGGCGCCGGCGAGTCCTTGGACCAGGCGCACGCCGATGAGTGCCCCGATGCTCGGGGCCAGCGCGCAGAGCAGGGACGCCAGGGTGAAGGCGAGGAGTCCGCCGAGGAACATACGTCGACGTCCGAAGCGGTCCCCGAGTCGACCGCCCAGGATCAGGCCTGCGCCCAGGGTCAGCGCGTACCCGCCGATCACCCACTGCAGCCCGAGGGGGGTGGCGGCGAGTGAGCGCTCGAGGTCCGGGCCGGCGACGTTGACGATGGTGGAGTCCAGCAGGTCCATCAGCTCGGCGGTGAGCATGACGCCGAGGATCAGCCACCGCCAGCGGTAGGGGGTGGCCGTCGTGGTCGGCTCGTGGATCATCGAGTCTCGCATTTCATTGACTATCAACGAGATTGGCAACTTTGAGTATTACCATGGGTGACGTGACTGTCAATCAGGACCCCGCCCGCCCCCCGGAGGACCGTGGCGACCGGGCGGCACGGGAGACTGCCCGCCGCGACGGCCGAGATCTGCCCCCGCAGGACATCCGCGCCCGTATCCAGCAGGTTGCGATCCGTCAGCAGCGGTTCGAGCGCCACCTCGCAGGGCGTCTCGGCGTCGACGCCGCAGGCCTGGAGGCGATGGACCACCTGATCTCCACCGGGCCCGCCACACCGACCGAACTGGCCCGGCGGCTGGGGATCTCCACGGCGGCGATGACGTTGGTGCTCAACCGACTCGAAACCCAGGAACACATCCGCCGGGACCGCCACCCTTCGGATGGGCGGAAACTCGTGGTCACCGCCGTGCGGGCCTCCGCCGACCAGGCCCACCGCCACGTCCTCCCGCTGATCGAGGGCGTCGAGGCGTTGATCGAGTCGATGGACGACGTGGAGCGCGCGACGGTGCAGCACTTCCTCGACCAGCTCATCACGATCTACGACGACGCCTCGACGTGACCCACCGCAGACGGTTCCCCGCGTCGGGCGCCACCGCCGGGGAACTACCGGGAGGTCACCCTGATCTGGGGCAGTTCACCCCACCACGGCCTGCAGGAACAACTCCTCGTCCAGCACGACCGCTCCCCCACGAGCCCCTGGTTCCAGGTGCCCCACGTCAGCGCGACCGAGCATCCGGGCAGGCACCTCGGTGACGGCCGCCAGGGCGGTATCGAGGTCGAGTCCCGCGGTGGTCACCGCGAACCGCAACGCCCGGTCCAGGGTGAGCGTGCTGCCGGCGATGGAACCACCACCGGTGAGGCGGGCGATCCCGCCCACCACGTCGACCTCCAGGTTTCCGAGGCGGTAGGTGCCGTCCCCGGAACCGGCCGCGGCCATCGCGTCGGTGACGAACGCCGTGCGCTCCGGTCCGGCACTGCGGGCCGCGTGCCCGAGGACGAGGGGGTGCAGGTGGACACCGTCGGCGATGAGTTCCACCGTGACCCGCTCGTCCTCGAGCAACGCGACGACCGGCCCTGGATCGCGGTGATGGATGGGGGGCATGGCGTTGAACAGGTGGGTGGCCCAGCGGACCCCCGCGTCGACCGCGCGCCGCGTGAGATCGGCGTCGGCGTCGGTGTGGCCGATCGACGCGACGGCCCCCGCGTCCGTGATGCGTTGTATCGCAGCGAGTCCGCCAGGGAGCTCAGGGGCGATGGTCACCATCTCGACGATCCCGGTGCCGAGCAGGCGGGAGACGTCCGCCGGGTCGGGTCCGACGAGCAGTGCGGGGTCGTGGGCGCCGCGGTGCAACGGCGACAACCATGGGCCCTCGAGGTGGACACCGGCGAGAACTCCGTCGGAGACGAGATCGCGCAAGGCCTCGAGGGTCTCGGCCAGTTCCGGGATGGGGCGGGTGACGAGGCTCGCGACGAGCGTGGTGGTCCCGTGAGCGCGGTGGAGGGCCGCGATCGTGCGGGCGGCGTGCACCGCGTGGTCACCGGTTCCCCCGAACTGCGCTCCACCACCCCCGTGGCAGTGGACGTCGACGAAACCGGGGACGACGTGGGCCCCCGTGACGACCTCGTCGGCTGTGGGCGCCTCCCCCGGACCGACCTCGACCACGACGCCGTCACGCAGCAGCACCCAACCGTCCAGCACGCGCTCACCGGTGTGGACGAGACCCCGCACGAGGGTTGAACTCACCGGGTTCCCACGGGCTGCTCAGCGATTTCGGCCTGGACGCGGTAACCGCGGAATGGGGTGCTCACGGCGGCTCCGGGCAGCTCGGTGAAAGAAGTCGACGGAAACCTATCGCGTCCTGACGTCGTCGCCAGACCTTCCCCACCTCAGGAACACCGGGGGCCCCCACGGCAACGACGTCCGTGACCCGCGTGCTGCTCGCGAGTGGCGACGTAGCCCCGCTGATCAACCAGTCTGGACGCACGCCGGACGTGGCAGTGGCGCACCCGGTGAGACGTGAGGTCGCGACGTGATCGACCCGGGGTCACAACCGCCGACGACGGGTGGCCGGTCCTACCATCGCGACATGCCACGTCCCGCACTACGCACCGACGACGCATCGAGGGCGGCCGCGTCCACCGATCGCTCCGGGCACCAGCCGGCCGGGTTGCCGGACGGGGTGGTCCGGGCCACCTCGGTGGACGACGTGGTCGACACCCTGCGCTGGGCCTGCGCGCACCGCATCCCCGTCGTGACCCGGGGTGCCGGAACGGGTCTCACGGGGGGATCGAGCGCGCGACCCGGTGAGATCGTGCTCGACGTCTCGGGGATGAACCGGATCCTGGAGATCCGTGCCGAGGACCAGGTGGCCGT
>JBPBQU010000378.1:0-8231 GCA_050955085.1 Janthinobacterium lividum
GTGGAACGGACCTTCGCCTGGATCAGCAAGTACCGCCGCTGCGTCCGGGACTACGAGACCCACCCCGACACCCACGAAGCCATGGTCTACCTGTCGATGATCATGCTCATGTCACGCCGACTGGCCCGATGACAGCTCAGTTCCGAGATGCCCTCTTAGACAAGCCCATGATCCATGCGAACCAGGCACTTCGGTGCGTTCAGCACCCTGGTGCCGGCCGCGCACGCCGACCTCGACATCGTTGGCCCCGTCGCTTTTGATCCCGCCGCCTTCGACCCACCCCGGTGGCCGGGTTGCGGGTCTACCCGCCGGACCAGACCGCCTCGGTCTTCATCGAACATCCCGCCACCGGCTGCACCTCCATCGACTCCGCCATCAGCGTTCTCACCATCGGACCCTTGCAGCAAGGCGCCGGAACAGCTTCGTGAGACCGGCCACCCAGCCTCACGTGTCAACGCACCAAGTCGGTGAGGTGAGCAGGAGCGGCTGGTCATGGTGTCGTGCACAGGCCCGGAACGTCACGGCTGCCGGTTGGCCACACCGGCGGGGTGGGGTTTTCCCCACCCTGGAGAGGCCAGCGTGCATGCTGGTTGCCAGGCACCCCCGACCAGGACGCTGGAACTATGACGATCACCGCTGCGCATCCCGCTGGCGCACCACCGGCCACCCCTTCGACCGTGCTCGGGCACCTGCGCCAGTGCGCCGCCGCCGCCGGCTACCTGCTCACCGGCCTGCCCGTCGCCGTCCTGAGCTTCACCCTCGTGGTCACCGGTCTGAGCATCACCGCCGGCATCGCGAGCAGTGTGCTGCTCATCCCGTTCGCCGCCTTGGTCCTGGTCGCCACCCTCGCCGTGGCGCGGGGTTTCGCCCACACCGACCGCTGGCGCCTGCGCTGGGTGGGCGGCGACATCGAAGCGCCCACCCGCGCAGGATGGCGCTTCGAAAACAGCCCCCGGGACTCGAAGATCCGCTCGCTGGTGCGCCGGTGGTGGGCCTGGGTACGTGATGCCCAGCTGTGGCTCGACCTCCTGCACGCCATCGTCGCCTTCCCCTTGGCGGTGCTGACCTGGAGCGTGGCGGTCACGTGGATCGCCGGCGCCTTCGGTGGTCTCACCTCCTGGTTCTGGTCTCGGTGGGTGCTGGTCCAGGGCGGGCAGTCCCTCGCCGGCCTCTTGCACGTCCCGTTCTCCGAGACGACGCTCAACCTGATCCTCGGTGCGCTGTTCCTGCTCACCCTCACACCGGTGCTGCGCGGGTGTGCCCTGGCCCACCTCGGCCTCGGTCGCGCCCTGCTCGGCAACCAGCACCTACGTGCCCTGCAGCAGCGGGTGCAGCACCTGACCGTCAGCCGCGTCGCGGCCGCTGAAGCCGAAGCGCAGTCGCTGCGCACCCTGGAACGCGACCTGCACGACGGCCCCCAGCAGCACCTCGTGCGCCTGGACATGGACCTCGCCACCGCCGAACGACGCCTGGATGACGACCCCGACGCCGTCCGCGTCCTGCTCGCCGCCGCCCGCACCCAGAGCGCGGAAGCCCTCGCCGAACTGCGCTCCCTCAGCCGCGGCATCGCACCCCCGGTCCTGCTCGACCGGGGACTCGAAGCCGCGCTCACCGGCGTGGTCGCTCGCTGCCCCATCCCGGCGACACTGCACTCCTCCCTGGACACCGACCTCGCTCCCACCCACGCGCCGGTGGCCGGGCCCGCACGCCTGCCCGCCCTCGTGGAACGCACCGCCTACTTCGTCGTCACCGAGGCCTTGACCAACACCGCCAAGCACAGCGGGGCAGCCAGTGCGAGGGTCGAGCTGAGCGTGCGCTCAGGTGCCCTCCTGGCCACGATCTACGACGACGGTGTCGGCGGCGCCCACACCGGCAAGGGCCACGGACTCGCCGGCCTCGCCAGCCGGGTCGACGCCGTCGACGGCACCCTCACCCTCGACAGCCCCGCCGGTGGCCCGACCGTCCTGACCGCGAGGCTGCCGTTGGCCGGCTGAGCGCCAACAGATCGTGGCTCATTCGCACGATGGGTCATGATCGTCTCCGGGTCGTTGATCCGGGATGGCGTCGACGTTGGGGTGGAACATGAGGGTGGTCCTGGCCGAGGACTCGGTCCTGCTGCGTGAGGGGCTCGTACGCCTCATCGCCGAAGCCGGCCACGACGTCGTCGCCGCGGTCGCTGACGCCCCGGCGTTCACGACCGCGGTCCAGACTCACCACCCAGACGTCGCGGTCGTCGACGTGCGGATGCCACCCACCCACACCGACGACGGCCTGCGAGCAGCAGTAGCGGCCCGCGCCGCGTACCCGACCCTGGCGGTGCTGGTCCTGTCGCAGTACGTGGAGGACTCCTACGCCGCCGACCTCCTCGCCGACGGACGCGGCGGCGTCGGGTACCTCCTCAAGGACCGGGTGGCCGACCTCGCCACCTTCGCCGCAGCCCTGGACACCATCGCCGCCGGTGGCACCGTCCTGGACCCCGAGGTCGTCGCCCAGCTGCTGGCCCGTCGCCGCCCCGGAGACCCCCTCGCCGTCCTGTCACCCCGCGAGCAGGAAGTCCTGGGTCTCCTCGCCCAGGGACGCAGCAACGCCGCCATCAGTGCGAGCCTGGTCATCTCCGGTGGAGCGGTCGAGAAGCACGTGACGAACATCTTCACCAAGCTCGACCTACCCCCCTCCACCAGCGATCACCGACGAGTGCTGGCCGCCCTGACCTATCTCCGCGCCCGCAACTGACAACAACCTGGAATTATTCAAGAACTGCAGCGACTGGCAGTTCGGGGGTGTCACCGTAGTCGACCGGTGGTGGGTCGACCCGGCCAGCGGTGGAAAAGCGATTCGACCGGGCCGCGCCTCGTACTGGGGACGCGCCATGCACGCCTGGCAACTGCCGCCGGTGCGAGTTCGTCCTCGACACCCTTTCCGACCCTGGCGTGTCATGGCGGCGTGCCTCCCGGCAGAACTGACCCGAGCCGCAACGCGCAAGGCAACCGCGCGGCGGCTGCTGTTCGCCGGATGGTGAGGGGTGCTCGATCCAGCCTGAACACGGCGGAGGTGGTGATCGGGAGAGGTGGTCGACATGGAGCGGTTCTGCGCAACGTTCAACGTGTCGTGCATGCAGCGGCGCCGCAGGCGGTGGATGAGGACCCGACCGGGCCCGACGCGGCAACCGCAAGGGGGTGATGGAGAAGGCCAATCACGCCGCCGCGCAACGGTTCTGGCGTGTGGTGAAGGCCAGGACCCGGCAAGTTTGCCTGGGAGGGCTCTGACCTGCACTTTCGGTGTACGAGTGTGCACCGGAGGGGACGAGGGTGATCGCTTCCGGTTGGATGAGAGTTCTCACACGAGCACGACAGTCGGGGAGTCGGTGGCCGGATGCGTGCGCGTTCCCGGGCTCGCACTGGCAGGCTCACGGTGTGAACCTCGAGACGATCGTGCCCGACCCGTTGGAGCTACCCCTCGGGACACTGCGAAGCCGGACCAGCATGAAGTGGCGCCTGTACCCCGACGACGTCCTGCCGTTGTGGGTGGCCGAGATGGACTGCGCCCTGGCGGAACCGGTGGTTCGTTCCGTGACGGATGCGTTGGCCCGGTATGACACCGGTTACGCCTGGGGGAGTGGGCTGGCGCAGGCGTACGCGGGTTTCGCGGCCGATCGCTGGGGCGGCGACACGGTGACCGTGGAACACACCGCGGTGGTTCCCGACGTCATGCTGGGCATCGTGGCGGCGCTGCGTCTCGTGTCACCCCCCGGCAGTGTCGTGGTGCTCAGTAATCCCGTCTACCCACCGTTCTACGAGTTCGTCCGCCAGAGTGGCCGGCGGGTGTTCGAGGCGCCACTCGTGGATTCCCGTCTCGATCTCGACGGTTTGGAGGCGGCGTTCCTCCAGGCCGCACACGGTGGTTCGGCGGTGACCTACCTGCTCTGCAACCCGCAGAACCCGACGGGGACGGTGCACACCCGCGAGGAACTCTCAACCCTTGCCGAGCTGGCGGCCCGGTGCGGGGTGCGCGTGGTCGCGGACGAGATCCACGCCCCGCTGGCCGGATCGGGTTTCACCCCCTACCTTGCGGCCGACCACACGGGTCGGGGACTGGTTCTCGGGTCCGCGTCGAAAGGGTGGAACCTCGCTGGTCTGAAGGCCGCACTCCTCCTCGCCGGGCCCGCCGCGGTGCCCGATCTCGAGCGCCTTCCCGAGGAGGTGGGGCACGGGGTCTCCCACCTCGGGGTGATCGCCCACACCGCAGCGTTCAGGGACGGTACCGACTGGCTCGATGCCTTGCTGGCCTCGTTGGCGCGACGGCGGGATCTACTCGGGGAGTTGTTGGCCGAGTTCCTGCCGGGTGTTCACTGGTCACCCGGGGAGGCCACCTATCTGGCGTGGCTGGACGTGGCTCCGCTCGGGTTGGCGGGGGATCCCGCGGAGTTCTTCCTGGACCGGGCCCGGGTCGCGCTGAGTTCGGGGCTCCCGTTCGGGAGCGGGGCCGAGGGTTTCGTGCGGTTGAACTTCGCGACGTCCACCGGCGTCTTGCGGGAGGCGGTCGAACGGATGGGTCGCTCGCTGCTCTGAGCGCACGCCGGTAGGCACGGCCGTACGGGGGACTGGTAGTTGAAGGTTGAGGTAGATACGGGTTATTGTTGGTCGTGAGGGAGCACGGAACATCCGACACCTCACCCCACCCCCGCTACGAGGAGTTCTCCACATGACCACCGTCCTGGTCCTGGTCGGCAGCCTGCGCGCCGCGTCCACCAACCGTCAGATCGCCGACACCGCCGTGCAGCTGGCTCCCGAGGGTGTCGAACTGTCGATCTACAACGGCCTGGGCGACCTGCCCTTCTACAACGAGGACCTCGACGTCGAGGGCAGCATCCCGCAGCCCGCCGTCGACTTCCGCGCCGCGATCGCCGCCTCCGACGCCGTCCTGGTCGTCACCCCCGAGCACAACGGCACCATGCCGGCCGTGCTCAAGAACGCCGTCGACTGGGCCTCGCGCCCCTACGGCGCAAGCCCGCTCTCCGGTAAGCCGCTGGCGGCCATCGGCAGTGCCTTCGGGCAGTTCGGCGGGGTCTGGGCCCAGGACGACGCACGCAAGGCCTTCGGCATCGCCGGTGCCAACGTCCTCACCGAGGTCACCATGGCCATCCCCGGTTCGGTCGTGCGTTTCGCCGATGTCCACCCCAAGGACGACGCCGAGGTCGTGCAGCAGCTCACGGTCGTGCTCGGCGGGCTCGTCGCCGCTACCACTCTCGCGGCGGCCTGACCCTTCCCCGGTTACTCGAACGCCCGGTTACCCGAACTCCTCGCTACCGGAGCGCCGTGACACCGGAGCGCCGTGACACCTGAACACCGCGACACCTGACGGCCGTGGAGCCCTGTGCTCCGCGGTCGTCGTGTGCTCGGGAATCCACCCTGTGTTTCGTAGCTCGCAGCCACCGCGATCGCCGCAGCTCCGGCCCAGGCCGCCCAGGTCAACGACCGCTTCGTTTTCGTCGGCCCCGACATCAGGCAGAGCACCTCTCCTACAACGGCCCGCAGGTCGGCTCCACCTACCAGGCTCGAGCACCGCGCCGCTGTACGGCGTTGAATGGGTCTGGTCCTTCAGCAACACCCCGCCCGCACGCACCACCCTCCAGGTCAGCCTCTGTGTCGTGGGCTCACCTGCGTGGGCGCCTCCACCGCCTCGGGCAACACCACCGCCTTCGACGGCAAGCCGGGCAACACGATGTTCTACCTGCAGTTCCGCCTCAACGCCCCCAGCACCTACGTCTTTACGACGGCGTACTGGGGTGGACGCGACTACATCTTCCCCCGCTTCACCACGCCCTGATCCGGACCGATACAGAGTCCGGAAAGGAGCGCGCATGCGCATCGCAGGAACGAACCCGCTCAGCTACGTCCCGCAGACCTCAACGGTGACCAGGACCGCCAGCCCGGCCCAGACCACGCCATCGGCCAACGCAGCCGACTACCTCACCGACTCCGACAAGAGCTTCTTGCTCAACGGCCTCGGCGTGACCATCACGCCGTGGACCGCGGGAGGCGAGCACGGCTACACGATGACCACCACCGAACCAGTCAGTGACGACGAGTGGGTCGCCCGCCAGACCGCGGCGGCGGACCTCATGCAGGACCGCAAGCAGGGGCTCATCCAGGGTGATGTCTCTCCGGCCTACCTCAAGGACCTGCTCGCCCGCGCCAAGGACGACAGCAGCAAGGCGTTCCAGGCCGTCCTGCAGCGAGGGCTGGACTTCCTGGCCAAGGGCAGCCCCGTCAAGCACGTCGACACGCAGGCCTGATCCAGGTACCCAGCCGTCGACGACGAGTGACCCGCACCCTCATGGGGGTGCGGGTCGCTCGTCGTCAGTCAGGATCACCGGCCCCGTCTCGAGGACGGGGAAGGCGCCGTGCCGACCGCTAAAGGATCGGGTCACGACGAGAGGTAAGTGTCACCACCAGGACCAGCGAGAGTGTCACCGATGTCCTGATGCGGAACTGTCACCGAAGTCCTGCGGCATGACAGTAGCCCTTCCGGATGACTCGGGTTAGCATCGAACACATGTTCGAGTCGATGCCTGTGCGGCACGGTCCGCCGGGCTGGCCGCGTGAGGTCCCGCCCCCTGGGGTCGAGGACTGGCAGGTCGACGCGGTGGGGTGGCTGCTGGACCAGGCGCCACCGGAGTACCGCGGTTACCCGCCCGTCCGCAACCACCCATTGCTGCTCGGCTGGCTCGTGGAACACCATGTGGCCGCGCAGCAGGAGGCCGTCCGGCGTGCGGCCAGCACGGCCCGTCGCGACCTCTCGCAACACCTCCCCCCGGAGGCGGCGCCCCAGGTCTTCGCGGTGCTCGAGCGCGAGGAGCTGCGGTTGCGACGCGTGGGCCGAGCCGTCGACCTCCTCCAGCAGGCGATGCGCGGGACGCACTTCGTGCCCCGGCTGTGAACCTCCCTTCGGGGTGTCCGCTGTGCAGATCCCGTGCTCGTCGCGCGCTCGGGTGCGCTTCCTCGTGCCCACTCGGCGAGCGGCTTCTACACTCGCCCGAGACCCACCGCGAGACGCACGGCACGACGTCGCAGTTCAGGAGCACTTCAAGGAGGCCACCCCGCATGGGGCTGCTCGAGACGATCAAGGGACCCGGGGACCTCAAGGCCCTCGCCCCGGAGCAGCTGCCGGAGCTGGCCCAGGAGATCCGCGACTTCCTCGTCGCGGCCGTGAGCCGCACCGGTGGACACCTCGGACCCAACCTCGGCGTCGTCGAGTTGACCCTGGGGTTGCACCGGGTCTTCGACTCCCCGCGCGACCGCATCGTCTTCGACACGGGGCACCAGACCTACGTCCACAAGCTGTTGACCGGCCGGCAGGACTTCGAGCACCTGCGCGAGGCCGGCGGGCTCGCGGGTTACCCCCAGCGCAGCGAGAGCGAACACGACACCGTCGAGAACTCCCATGCCTCGACGTCGCTGTCCTGGGCGGACGGGTTGGCCAAGGCCTTCGAGCTGCGAGGTGAGAACGACCGTCGCGTCGTCGCCGTCATCGGCGACGGCGCCCTGACCGGTGGGATGGCGTGGGAGGCACTCAACAACATCGCCACCGCCAACCGGCCGGTGATCGTCGTGGTCAACGACAACGAACGCTCCTACGCCCCCACCATCGGCGGGATGGCCTCGCACCTGGCGACCCTGCGCACGACGCGGGAGTACGAGAAGCTCCTCGACTGGGGCAAGCAGTCGCTGCGTCGCGGTGGCGTACCGGGGCGCGTCGCTTACGACACGTTGCACGGCATGAAAAAGGGGATCAAGGACATCGTGGCCCCGCAGGGGTTGTTCGAGGACCTCGGCCTCAAATACGTCGGGCCGGTCGATGGTCACGACGTCGAGGCCGTCGAGCACGCCATGCGGCGCGCACGTTCCTACCCGGGCCCCGTCATCGTGCACGTGATCACCCAGAAGGGGCGCGGGTACAAACCCGCCCTCGACGACAACGCCGACCACTTCCACGCCGTGGGGATCATCGACCCCGAGACCGGTGAGGCGCAGGCCAGCTCCGGGTCGTCCTGGACCAGCGTCTTCGCCGACGAGATGGTCGCGATCTCCGATGTCCGGCGCGACGTCGTGGGTGTCACGGCGGCCATGCGGCTGCCGGTGGGCCTGGAACCCTTCGCCCGGGCACACCCCGATCGCGTCTTCGACGTCGGCATCGCCGAGCAGCACGCCGTCACCTCCGCGGCCGGGATG
>JBPBQU010000379.1:0-8148 GCA_050955085.1 Janthinobacterium lividum
GCCGCGGTGAACCACCCGCGCACCCCCACGACACTGGGCAACCCGCGTGCCGCTCGCAGCGTCCCCCTCGGCAGGAGCCCGGGCAGCGCGACGGCGATCCCCGCGACCCCGGCGACCGTCAGCGCGATCGACCACCCGTTCCCCCGCCCGAGCCCCTGCGCCCCCACCTGCAGCCCGCCGGCGCCGCCGGCGAGTACCAGACCGCGCCAGACCCGGCCGTGGCCGGCGGCCGACTCGGCAACCGTACGCGCGGACACCCGGGGCACGATGATGCTCGCCACGAGCACGGCGAAGGGCACGACCGCACCGAACACCCAGCGCCAGCCGACCGAGTCGGCCACCCAGCCGGCGATCGCCGGACCGACGATCCCCGGTAGCACCCAGGCCGCCGAGATCCAGCCGAACACCTTCGGGCGCAACGAGTCGGGGTACGCCGCCCCCACGACGACGTAGATCGCGACGACGACGAGACCGCCCCCCAACCCCGCCAACAACCGACCCACCAGCAGGACCCAGAAGACCGGGGCGCCGGCGCAGACGGCCTGGCCGAGGACGAAGAGGACGGCCCCGGTGGCCATCGGCGCGCGTGGACCACGGACGTCGGCCCAGCTACCGGCCAGGACGGTGCCGAGCAGGCTGGCGGTCAGGAAGGAGGAGAACGCGAGACCGTAGGAGCGCACCCCGCCGAGGTCGGCGGCCGCGACCGGCATCGCGGTGGCCACGGCGATGGTCTCGAAGGCGACGAGCGTGATGAAGGCGAGGACGGGCAACGTCGTGGCCAGGTAGCGCTGCGACAACGGGCCCTCGGCGTGCACTGCGCTCGACTGTCCCCCGCCCGTGGACGGGTTGCTCACGTCAGACCTTGTCGCCCCCGCCGGCGCCCGAGAGCGTTTCGTAGATCTCCTTGCAGGTGGGGCAGACCGGGAAGCGTTTCGGATCGCGGCCGGGGACCCAGACCTTGCCGCACAGGGCGATCACGGCGTCGCCCGAGAGGGCGGACTCCATGATCTTGTCCTTCTTGACGTAGTGGCTGAAGCGCTCGTGATCGCCCGGCTGGACCTTCTCCTCGACCTGCTCCTCGCGGTCGAGGACAGCCGTGCGCGAAGGGGTCGTCGACGGCTCCTGCGCTGGCTGCGGGCTGAAAGGGTCCTCGGTCGGCGAACTCATGCAGGCGATCGTACGTGCCCACCGGACCCCTCGTTCGCCCTCGGTGGCGGCCTCAGTTGAGCGAGACGTCGGAGGGGAAGCTCGCGACCAGGGCGAGATCACCACCTTGTCGGCGCAGCACATCGGCCCACAGGGCCTGCGGGTGGTCGGAGAACGCGTCGCGGGCCTCGGCCGGCACCACGAACCAGGCGCCGTCGGCGATCTCCCCCTCGAGCTGCGACGCACTCCAGCCCGAGTAGCCCGCGAAGATCCGCAGACCGGAGAGTTCGGCCACCACGGCCTCGGGTGGGGTGTCGAGGTCGACGAGACCGACCGAACCCAATCCGACCGAGCCGAACACGCGGCGCACCCCACGGGGGTCGGGGCGATCCCCCGGCACGGCGACCAGGCCGAGAGCGGAGTCGAGGGCGACGGGACCGCCCTGGAAGAGCTTGCCCGGCGCTGTCGTGAACGGCTGCCAGCCGGGCAGGACGACATCGACGTCCACCTCCAGCGGGCGGTTCACCACGACCCCCAACGCCCCGTCGTCGTCGTGGTTGAGCACGAGGATGACGGAGCGGTGGAAGTTGGGATCCGTCAGCGAGGGCGTCGCGAGCAGCAACCGGCCCGTGAGCGCGGTCGGGGACAGCGGGTTCACGACCGGGCCCCCGCCGTCGCGATCCGCTCGGGTCCTCCGCTGCTCACGCACCCATCATGGCCCGCCACCGCCCGGACGCCAGCACCCCCGCGCCGGATCAGCGCGGCGCGCTGTGGGCGACGGCGTCGCGGGTGGCCCGGACGTACTGCGCGGGCCAGGCCACGGCGTCGATGTCGTGCAGGGCGACGGCAGCGCGCTGGGGCCAGCGCGGGTCGGCGAGCAGCGGGCGCCCGAGGAAGATCGCGTCGGCCTCACCCGAGACCAGCACCTGCTCGGCCTGGCTGGGGTCGAGGATCAACCCGACGGCGGCGACGAGGACGCCGGCCTCGCGCCTGACCCGGCCGGCGTTCGGTACCTGGTAGCCCGGTCCGACGGGGATCTGCTGACGCGGGTCGTTGCCACCGCTGGAGGCGTCGATCAGGTCACCACCGTGGGCATGGAGCTCCTTGGCCAGTTCCACCGACTGCGCGACGTCCCAACCACCCTCGACCCAGTCCGAGGTCGAGATGCGCACGAAGACGGGTTTGTCCTCGGGCCATACCGTGCGCACCGCGTCGAGGACCTCGAGCAGCAACCGGGAGCGGCCCTCCAGGTCGCCGCCGTAGGAGTCGGTGCGCTCGTTGGAGAGTGGGGAGAGGAATTGGTGGAGCAGGTAACCGTGGGCCGCGTGCAGTTCGACCACGTCGAAACCGGCCTCGTCCGCACGGCGTGCCGCGTCGGCGAACCCTTGCACGACCCGGGCGATGCCGGCCTCGTCGAGGGCGGTGGGGACCGCGTAGTCGTCGTAGGCGAGCGCGCTGGGGGCGACGCTCCCCCAGCCACCGTCGGCGGCGGGGACGCTGCCCTGCTGCGCAGCCCAGGGCCGGTATGTGCTGGCCTTGCGACCGGCGTGCGCGAGCTGGATGCCCGCCGCCGCGCCCTGGGAGTGCAGGAACGTGACGATCCGGGCCCATGCGTGCGCCTGATCGTCGTTCCAGATGCCCGCGTCCTGCGGTGAGATCCGTCCCTCGGGCACCACGGCAGCGGCCTCGGTCACGACGAGGGCAGCCCCCCCGGTCGCGAACCCACCGAGGTGGACGAGGTGGAAGTCGGTGGGCACTCCCGGCGCGGTCTGCGGGTCGCAGGAGTACTGGCACATCGGGGAGACCCAGACGCGGTGCGCGAACGTGGTGGCGCGGATGGTCAGGGGCTGCAGGAGTTGGCTCACGCTCGAACGCTACGTCGGGTGGCGCTACCCGCCACCGCGAGCCGGGAGAGCTGACGATTCGACCCGTGGGCGGGGAACCGGCGGCCGAGGACGCGGCGTCCATCACGACGAAAGGCCGCCCCTTACGGGACGGCCTCTCACCTTCTGCGGCTGTGGAGATGGCGGGAATCGAACCCGCGTCCGCCAGCGCTCAACCAGGGCTTCTCCGGGTGCAGCCTGCTACTGGTCTACTCGGCCCCGATGATCACACAGGCGAGTCATCGCCAGGCCCAGTCACGCTGAATGTCCCTCTCACCTACGCAACCTCGGTGAGAGGTGAGTCCCCTAGTCGATGCCAGGACCCGGGGCGGGAACACACCCGGGCTGACAGAGTCACACTCGCTCAGGCGGCGAGGGCGAACTCGGTGCGCTTGGAATCGGCACCTATTGGTTTGCACGGAGCGTTTACGAGATAACCGTGCATCCTCGACCCGCTTCCCCTGGCTCGACGACCGACGTCGAAACCTGTCATCCCCTATGCAGTTGTGACTGCGGTACAGCTGGTGGATCCGATCCCGTCGTGGCGACCTCGATTCATGCTACCTCGCGGCCTGCGTGCTGGTCACCCGAATATCCACCACGGCTCGGTGCTCACCACGGCTCGGTGCTCACCACGGCTCGGTGCTCACCACGGACCCGTGGCACCACGTGCTCCCCCACTGCCGGCGCACTCCGGACCACGCAATCCCCAGGGGTCACTCGCGGTTGCGACGCATGGACATGGCGCGTTCCGCCTCACGATTGTCCTGGCGCTCGCGCAGGGCGTGCCGCTTGTCGTAGTTCTTCTTGCCGCGGGCCAGCGCGATCTCCACCTTGACCCGACCGTTGTCGAAGTACAGGGACAGCGGGACGATCGTCAGACCCGACTCACGGATCTTCCCGGCCCACTTGTCGATCTCGGCCCGGTGCAGCAGGAGCTTGCGACGACGGCGCGGGGAGTGGTTGGTCCACGTCCCCTGGACGTACTCGGGGATGTGGACGTGTTCCAGGTACATCTCGCCACGGTCGATCTGGGCGAACCCGTCGACGAGCGAGGCGCGGCCCATCCGCAACGCCTTGACCTCGGTGCCCATCAGCGAGACGCCCGCCTCGTAGACGTCCTCGATGTGGTAATCGTGGCGCGCCTTGCGGTTGCTGGCGACCACCTTGCGCCCGGTCTCGCGCGGCACGGCGATCCCCTCTCGAGCTGGTGCTTGTGGTGCCGACCGCGACTGCGCCCGGACGCTCGAGTCTAGGTGGACGAAACGGCACCCGCACCCGAGTTCACCGGCAGGAGGGTCTCAGACCTTCAGCCAGCGGCGCAGACTGACGAGTGAAGCCAGGATCGCCACCAGGAACCCCACACCGAACATCAACGGCAGGGCCTGCGTGAGCACCTCGTGCGCTCCGACGAGGCGCGTCGTGAAGTCTGGGCGAGCCCGCAACCGACCGACCCCGTACTCGACCATGGCGTAGAGGGCTCCGGAGGCGAGGGCTGCGCCGATGATGGTGGCGATCACCCCCTCGAGCACGAACGGCAGCTGGATGAGCAACCGGGACGCACCGACGAGGCGCATGATGCTCGTCTCGCGCCGACGGCTGAACGCGGTCAACCGGATCGTCGTCGAGACCAGCATCACGGCGCACACCAGCATGAGGGCGGCCAGCGCGAGGGCGACGAAGGTGGCCCCGTTGAGCGCCGCGAACAGCGGCCCGAGGATGGCCCGCTGGTCGGGCACCTGCTCCACCCCGGGAGCGATCGCGAACGCGTCGCGGATCTCCTCGTAGCGTTGCGGGTCCTTCAACCGCACCCGGAAGGATTCGGGGAGCTGGTCCGCGGTGACGTCGTCGGCGAACGAGGAGTCGATCTGCTTGCGGAAGTTCTGGTAGGCCTCCTGCTGCGACTCGTAGAACACCTCCGCCACCAGCGGTGACGCCTGCAGTTGGTCGCGGACCGTGTCCCGCTGCTCGTCGGTGACCGCACCACCCGGGCACTCGGTGGCACTCGACTCCGCCCCGCACAGGAAGATCGAGACCTGGACGCGGTCGTACCAGTCGCCCTTGAGGATCGACACCTGTTGCTGCACGAGGAGTCCGGCGCCGAAGAAGAACAGGGAGACCATCGTCACGAGGATCACCGAGAGGGTCATCGTGAAGTTGCGACGCAACCCGATGACCATCTCCCCGAGGACGAAACCGATCCGCATCAGCGGGCCGATCCGTAGACGCCGCGGTCCTCGTCGCGCACCACCCGGCCGTCGCGGAGCTCGACCACCCGTTTACGCATCTGGTCGACGATGTCGTCGTCGTGCGTCGCCATGACGATCGTGGTTCCCGTGCGATTGATCCGGTCGAGGAGTTTCATGATCCCGACACTGGTCTCGGGGTCGAGGTTGCCGGTCGGTTCGTCCGCCAGCAACAGCGCGGGCCGGTTCACGAACGCCCGGGCGATCGCCACCCGCTGCTGTTCACCGCCGGACAGCTCGTGCGGGCGCCGCTTCTCCTTGCCGGCGAGCCCCACGAGACCGAGGGTCTCCGGCACGGTCTGCGCGATGACGTGGCGGGGCTTGCCGAGCACCTGCAACGCGAACGCGACGTTCTCGTAGACGGTCTTGTCCGTCAGCAACCGGAAGTCCTGGAAGACGACACCCATCTGCCGGCGCAGCGTCGGGACCTTCCAGCTGCGCATGCGACCGAGGTCGCGTCCCGAGACCTGCACAGTTCCCTTGGACGCCTTCTCCTCCTTCAGGACGAGGCGCAGGAAGGTCGACTTCCCGGAGCCGGAGGGACCGACGAGGAAGACGAAGTCGCCCTTGTCGATCTGGAGGGTCACCTCGGCCAGGGCAGGACGGTGCCCCTCGCCGTAGACCTTGCTGACGTGCTCGAAGGTGATCACTTGGTGTCGGTCAGTCTCGGGGACGGGACGTGCGGGTGCTGCTCTGACCTTCATCCACCATACGGTCCATGCACCCTGCGTGAGCGCAAGACTCCCGTCAGGTGATCCTCAACCCTGGATCTTCGACGAGGCGAGCCCGTTCGACGTACAGCCGGGCCGCTGAGCTGCGCCCTAGATCTCACCCTGCTTGCGCCAGCGGATGCCCGCCTCGAGGAACGGGTCGATCTCCCCGTCGAACACCGCCGTCGTGTTCCCGACCTCGTAGTTCGTCCGGAGGTCCTTGACCATCTGGTAGGGATGCAGGACGTAGGAGCGCATCTGGTTGCCCCACGAACCGGAGTCGTCGCCCTTGAGCGCGTCGAGCTCGGCCTGGCGGTCCTTGCGCGCCTTCGCCAGCAGCTTCGCCTGCAGGACACGCATCGCAGCGGCCTTGTTCTGCAGCTGCGACTTCTCGTTCTGGCAGGTGACGACGATCCCGGTGGGCAGGTGGGTGAGGCGGACGGCGGAGTCGGTGGTGTTGACCGACTGACCACCAGGACCCGAGGAGCGGTAGACGTCGACGCGGACGTCGTTCTCGGCTACCTCGATGTGGTCCGTCTCGGCCACGACGGGGAGGACCTCGACCCCCGCGAACGACGTCTGACGGCGGCCCTGGTTGTCGAAGGGCGAGATCCGCACCAGGCGGTGGGTGCCCTGCTCCACCGACAACGTCCCGTAGGCGTAAGGGGCGGCGACCTTGAAGGTGGCGGACTTGATACCCGCCTCCTCGGCGTAGGACGTGTCGTAGACCTCGGAGCGGTAACCGCGTCGTTCGGCCCAGCGCAGGTACATGCGCATGAGCATCTCGGCGAAGTCGGCCGCGTCCACGCCCCCGGCTTCGGATCGGATGGTCACCAATGCCTCGCGGGGGTCGTACTCACCGGAGAGCAGGGTCCGCACCTCGAGCTCGTCGAGCTGCTTGCGCACGGCGAGCAGTTCGTTCTCCGCCTCGGTGAGGGAATCGGCGTCGTTCTCGGACTCGGCGAGCTCGACGAGGACCTCGAGGTCGTCGATGCGTGAGCCCATCCGCTCGACGCGATCCAGCTCGGCCTGCACGGCGGAGAGCCGGCTGGTGACGACCTGGGCGCTGTCCTGGTCGTCCCAGAGATCGGGGGCGGCGGCTTGATCGTTGAGGTCGGCCAGCTCCTTGCGCAGAGCCCCGAGGTCCGACACCTCACGGATGGACCCGTAGGTCGTACGCAGGGCGGAGATCTCAGCAGGGAAGTCGGTGGCCACGACGTGCGAGCTTACGCGCGCAGGCCCGCCGACCCCGACCTCACTTTCGGGTACCCGAGGTTGTCGAACCCCGCTCCTTCAACCGAAGGCCGAGGCGGGCAGGTCGCGTTCGTCGTCGACGATCGCGGCGACGATGCGGTCGGCGACGGTGTCCGGGCTCAGGCCCGGTGGCAGCCGCGGTGCCGTTCCGGCCAGCGGACGGGTGGCGAGGCCGGTCTCGGTGTGCGGTGGGCGGACGTCGAGAACGCGCACCTTCTCGCGCCGGACCTCCCTGGCGGTGGCGGCGGCGAACGCGGACAGCGCGGCCTTGGCCGCGCAATAGGCGGCCATGCCGGGTTGGGGTTGCTCGGCGACGACGCCCGTGAGAAGTACCGCCACCGCACTCCCCCGCTCGGCCGCGGCCCGGCGCAGCGGGTCGAGTGCGCTGCGCAGCAGCCGGATCGGACCGATCGCATCGAGCAGGAAGACGTCGTCCAGCAGGTCGTCGTCGGTGTCTCCCACCGCACCGAACGCGACCGCACCGGCGGCGTGCACCAGGCCGTCGAGACCTCCGAGGTGGGCGACCGCCGCGGCGACGAGCCGCTCGGGTTCCCCCGCCGCACTGAGGTCCGCAGCCACGGGATGGCCCGGGACACCGTCGAGGCGGGCGACGTCGCGGGCGCTGACGACCAGCCGGGCGCCACGGTCGGCGAGGCGCTGGGCGAGCAGGTGACCGAGCCCACCGCTCGCACCGGTGACGAGGAAGGCGGCTCCGCGCAGATCACTCACGGCGCGAGGTTGGCACGGTTCGCCCGGTCGCGCTCGTCCCGATGCCTCGTCCCCTTGATCCAGCCCCTGTCCCCTTGATCCAGCCCCTGTCCCCTCCATCCAGCCCCTGTCCGCTCCATCCAGCCCTGCTCAACCCAGCTCACTGTGCGCGCGGCTGGTGGCGTGCACCTCGACCCCGTT
>JBPBQU010000380.1:0-8077 GCA_050955085.1 Janthinobacterium lividum
TCACTGCTGAGCGGGCGCCGGCAGTTCACCGAGTGGGGCTTTCTAGAGGCAGCGATCGGGGTGCCCGGTGAGGAGGGCACCGACACCGACGTCCTCGTCTGGTCACTCACGGCACGCCGCACGCGGTTGCTCGAACCCGTCGCCGACCGGCCCGCCGAGCGTGTGGTGTTCATGCCCGGGACGAACTTCACGGTTCTCCAGGTGCGCCCGCCGAGCGGTGCGGAACGCGGGTTGGTGCTCTTGCGCGAGGTCGCGGCGGCCGAGATCGACGCGTCGGGAACCCTCAGCACTCAGCGGTCCTCGCTCGACGAGGTTGCCGCGAGTTCCCTGCAGCGCGCATTGGCCGCCCGAGGAAAGGGAACCGGTCCGGTCGTCGACCTTGCCCGGACCGCCCGAGTCGCCGCGACGCTGCCCGGAATGGTGACCCTGGTCGTCCAGGAAGCCCCGCAGGGCGCGGCGTCCGTGCCCGGTGGTTCGGTGTGACCCGCCAGCTGCTCGTCGTCGCCTCCGACGGTAAGGGCTCGCACCGCACCATCACCGCGGCGCTCGCGGAGGCCGCCGACGGCGCCACCATCAGCGTGACGCCGGGGCGTTACCCGGAGAATCTCCTCCTGAACCGCATGGTCACCGTTCTCGCGGCGGAGGGTCCGGGCACGGTCGAGGTGGCACCTGAGCAGGGCACCGTGATCGTCGTCGACGCCGAGGCCGCGCAGGTGCGTGGGCTCACCCTCACGGGCCGTGACACCGACAGGGTCACCCTCGACGTCCGGCGCGGTGAGGTCGCTCTGGACGGCTGTGCGATCAGCGGGCAGGCCTGGGCCTCCGTCGTCGCGCGTGGCGCCGGGCGCCTCGTCCTGCGGGCCTGCTCCGTCTCCAACCCGCGCGGTGCTGCGATCGTCGTGACCTCTCCGGCGGGCAGTTCCTTGGAGGACACCGAGATCGACCGGCCCGGTTCGTCGGGGATCGTGGTCTCGGAGGCAGGTGTGCTTGCGCTGAGGGGTGTCACCGTGCGTGGCGCAGGTGGAAACGGATTGTGCGTCAACGGCTCCGCCCAGGTCAGCGTCGACGGGTGCGAGATCAGCGGGGCGGGTCGCCCCGGTCTCGTCGTCGAGCAGCAGGCGAGCGCACAGATCCGCGGCCTCGTCGTCTCGGGGAGTTCCAGCCTGGATGCGTACCTGCTGAGCACCGGACGGATCACCGTCAGCGAGTCGCAGTTCAGCGGGTCCGCGACGCAGGCCCTGCACGTCGCGGGCGGGGCAGCTCCGCAGATCACCCGTTGCCGCTTCGTCGGGGTCGGGCGCAACGCAGTGCAGGCCACCGCGGGCTCCACCCCTGTCCTGGAAGAGTGCGAGATCGTCGACACGCCCATCGGGGTGCTCGTCGACGGCGGAGCGGTCGCCACCCTGCGTTCCCTCGTCATCGAGGGCAGCACCCAGACCGCGGTGATGGTGCGGACCTCGGGTGAGGCGCACGTCACGGGATTGCGTGCCGGGGCCCGCAGCGGCCCGGTGTTCGCCTTGACCGGTCCGGTGCGCCTGCTCCTCACCGACGCCGAGGTGAAGGCCGAGGACGGAGCAGTCCTCACCGCCACCGACACCGCCGCGGCAGACCTCGTCGACGCCCGGGTCGAGGGCAGCGCCGAGGTGCTGTTCGACGTTCGTGACCGGGCTCGGCTCACCCTGACGTCCTCGCGGGTGCAGGGGGGTGGGGTGAGTCTCGCCGCGGGGTGCGAGGCGACGCTGCGTGACACCGAGTTCCTCGACGCGGCCGGTGACGCGGTGAGTGTTCTCGCTGGTGCGACGTCGAGGATCGCCTCCTGCCGTGTTCACTCCGCTCGCGGCAACGGAATCCGCGTGCACGGGAGCGCGCAGCTCAGCGGCTGCGAGATCACCGGCAGTGGAATGGACGGCGTATTGCTCGACACCGACGCCGCGGTGTCGGTGCTGGACTGTCACGTCTCGGACAGTGGGGGGCAGGCGGTCCACCGCGTCCGTGACCATGCGCAGATCAGCGTCTCGGGCCTCGTGGGTGCGGAGACGCCCGCCCGCGCCGGTGTCCCGCCCGCTGGTTCCCCGGTGGTTGGGATGTCGACACCGGTCGAACCCACGGGTGCCACGGGCGTCCAACCTCAGGCCGCGGCCGGGGTCGTACTCGAGGGCCCCCTTGCCGAGCTCGAAGTGCTGGTCGGCCTCGCGGGCGTCAAACGTGAGGTCACCGGTCTCGTCAACCTCATCACCGTCGGCCAACGACGCAAGGTGATGGGGTTACCGATGCCGCCCATGAGTCGCCACCTCGTGTTCGCCGGCCCACCCGGGACCGGCAAGACGACCGTCGCGCGGCTCTACGGTGCGGTCCTCGCCGACCTCGGGATTCTCTCCAAGGGCCACATGGTCGAGGTGGCCCGCGCGGACCTGGTGGCGCAGTACATCGGTGCGACGGCCATCAAGACCGCCGAGGTGGTCAACAAGGCCATGGGCGGCGTGCTCTTCATCGACGAGGCATACACCCTCAGTCAGGGTTCGGGAGGTTCCGGTCCCGACTTCGGGCAGGAAGCCATCGACACCCTCATGAAGATGATGGAGGACCACCGCGACGAGATCGTCGTCATCGTGGCTGGTTACTCCGAACTCATGGACAAGTTCCTCGCGTCCAACCCTGGTGTCGCGTCCCGGTTCACCCGCACCGTCGAATTCCCGAACTACGAGGTCGACGAACTCGTCACCATCACCACCAACCTGTGCCGAAAGCATTACTACGAACTCACCGATGATGCCGTCACTGGCCTCACCGAATACTTCCGTCGCATCCCCAAGAGCGGGACGTTCGGTAACGGCCGGGTGGCGCGCAAGCTGTTCGAGGCCATGGTGAACAGCCAGGCCACTCGGCTCGCAGTGACCCCGGACGCCAAGGAGAGCGAATACAATCGTCTGACGGCAGCCGATCTCGCCGGGGAGCTGCAAGCACTGCAGGATGCGCCCGCGCAGCCCGCGCCGACCGTCCGCGAGGATCCCAAGGCTGCGCTGGCGGCAAGCCGGAAATTCGCCCGCTTGCGAACCCTGCCCGGCCGGCGGACAGCCCGGTCGGCTGCGATCACCTCCCTCGTGCAGGCGGGTGAGGCAGCCCGGCACGGCCAGACCCTGGGGAATCGCGCGAACGCGGTGCTGTGCGGACCCGACGGCACCGGCCGTGGGGAGGTTGCCCACCTCTACGTCCAGACCCTGGCCGAACTCGGCATGCTGGCGGTAGGGCATGTCATCGAGGCCGACGTCGCCGACCTCACCCCGAACTGGCCCGGGCAGTCGCCCGCGCTCGTGCGGGACCTCTTCGAGCGGGCCGAGGGTGGCGCGCTGCTGCTGCGCGTCGGGAGCCGGTTCTCCGGGGTCGCGCCGGAGCAGCGAGGTGAGGTCGTCGAGTCCTTGCGTGACGGATTGCGCCGAAGCACTGCACCAGCGCTGCTGCTCGTGGGGACGGAACAGGCGCTGAGTGCCGCGAGCGACCTCTACCGCGGGCTCGAGACCTTCCTCCCGCAGCGGTGGGAGTTCGATCCCTATTCGGCAGCCGAACTGGCCGAGCTCGTCGTCGGCCGGTTGCGCCGTGGCGGGCACGAGGTGCCCGCCGAGGTGGTCGCTGCCTTGCAGGAACTCGTCCTCGAGAGGGCTTCCGACGCGAGCACAGCCCTTGCGCTGGCCGATCGTCTCGCCCGGACGGTGGGCTCTCCGACCCTGACCGTGGCCGATCTCCGGACGGCCTCCCCGTCGGCTGCGAGGGAACTTCCGGGTCTGGCGGCCGGGGCGGGGTTGGTGGGTGCGCGGTGAGCACCATCGCGGACCGGGTGGGCGGGCAGAGCCGCGGGGACGTGTTGCACATGGTCCTGCTCGCGCTCGCAGGCCGTCTCGACGACACCGCGCTGACGACCGCACGGGCTCTGCTCGCAGCCGGCCTCGAGGCAGATGCTGCGGGTCTGGTGGTCGACGAGGCCGCTCTCCGAGGCACCCCCTTGGATCCCGCGGAGGTGGCGGTCCTCGACCTCGTGGTGCCCGAGGGGAGTATCCGCGCGGCCGGACTCCTGGTGAGCCAGACATCAGATGTCACCGCGTTCACGTTCTCCACCCCCACCAGCGCACCGCCGGCCGACCTGAAAGCATTCCTCCCGCGCCTCGTGGTCGAGCACGGGATCGTCGCTGCCTGGCGTGCCCACCGTTCTCAGCCGGGTGCTCCGCCTCGTTGCGTTCATCTGCTCGAGGTCTCGGGAACGACGGTGCCGCACCACGTCACCGGCGTCGTGCAGGCACTGCTGGCGTCGGCGGGGGAGGAGGACCCGCAGGTCGAGGTGGTGCGCAGCGGATTGCGCCCGCCGGCCTATCACCGGGCGCTGCGGGAGCAGGGTGAGCGGTTGCATCCCCTGCCCCTGAGCCTTGCGCGCTTGTTCGACGGCGTTGACGCCGAGGGAAACCCGGAGTTCGCCGCCGACCATCCCGTCCTCGAACCCAGCCACGCACAGCGTGTTCTGAACCACCTGCGAGCGGCGCCCAGCGTGCTGGTCTCGGAGTCGGCGGCCGTCGACGTCGTCGGTGGGGGAGCGGCTCGTGTCCCACTGGGTTTCCGCACCGACGGGACGTCGGTCTGGTGTGACGCCGCCGCCTGGTATCTGGATCGTTACCGATTGGCGCCGGACCCCGAACTGCTGCGCTCGTTCGCCGATCGGGCGACACCGGTGAGCGCGGTAGCACCCGGTGTTCTCGAGCGAGCACTCGCAGTGGTTTTCGGCGGCGCCGACCCTGGGTTCTGACGAAATCGTCAGACGTACGCTCACACGAGACCGGTACGCACCGCCACCGCAACAGCCTGCGACCGGTTGCGGACCTGCAGCGCCTGCACGACGTGATGGATGACATTTTTCACGGTGCGCTCGGAATAGAACAACGCCGCTGCGATCCTGGCGGTGTCGTGGCCCTGCGCAAGGAGCCGCAACACTTCGATCTGACGTTGAGTCAGTGTCGGTTGCGACGTGACGGTTGCGGTCACCGCAACCTCCGCTGCGGGGCTCTGGACGGGATGCGTCAGCTGTCGCAACCGCAACAGCAGTACGTCTGCACCGAACTGGGCCCGGGTGAGGACCGTCACGTGCGCACGTTCGGGGGCCCTGACGGCATCGACGTCGGGGGTGACCCAGACGACGGAGGTGCGCGGTGGCAGGGTTTCGACGAGTTCGTGGGCGCGGCCGTCGCGATCAGCGGCGACCACGAGAACGCTGTCGGGTCCGAGGTCGTCGAGATCGCACGCCTCGACGCCTGTCGCAGTTCGAACGGCTCCCGTCAGTGCGGCTGTCGTCAGTAGATCGGCGGCCCATACACCGACGGGACGCCACTCCCCGAGACGGTGCTGCACCGGTGGCCGTCCTCCGGCGTCGGCTGTGGTCGGTGAGGGCATCGGAAGTGGGTACGCAGAGTGCGATCGGACGTGGTGGGTGCGGGACATCAGTGGTGCTCCTCGGTTGTCGCAGCGGGCCTGATTGTTGCTGCGGGGTCAGATAGCGCCGAGTCGAACCGCGAACGCCACGGCGTGCGCACGGCTGCGCAGGTCGCAGCGGGCCATCAGGTGGTTGAGGACATATTTGACGGTGCGCTCCGAGAACGACAACCGCTCCGCGACCTCGGGGGTGTCGAGCCCCTCGGCCAGGAGGCGTAGGACATCGCACTCGCGGGAATTCAAACCGGACAACGTCCAACCGTTGGGGTCCAGGACCTCTCGCCGGATTCGTCGTACCTGGGCAGCTAGCGTTCCCTGCACGCGCGGGGGCAGGACGGCCTCCCCGGCGGCGATCGCCGCGATCGCCGAGACGAGTAGGCGCCGATCGGCGGCCTGGTCGAGGCGCAGCACGCCATTCACCCCGAGATCCACGACGGTGAGTACGTCGGAGTCCTCGAGGCGAGAGGTCACGAGCAGGACAGGTGCGCCCAGGCCGTCGCGCAGGCTTCGTAGGTCGGCGGCGCTGACCTGCTCGGTGGCAAAGACGACGACTTCGGCACCGCCTCCCTCGCACGAACCCACCGGCTGCGGCAGGACCGACAAGCGGGGGTGTGTACGCACGACCTCGGCGAGCCCGGACACCAGCAGGGGGTCGGGCCCGGTGAGCCGCACCTGCAGGGGCCGGTTCGAGGCGTCACTGAGGAGGGGCTCCGATGTCTGCGACCGCCCGGTGATGGGGGGTCCCGCTTGCTCTGGGCGGGAGCCGTTGGGACGCGACCAGTCACAGCGCCGTTCCGAGAGGGGGGCGGGTGTCTCGAGACCGATCATCACCGGCGTCTGCGTGGTCATGGAAGTCTCCCGTTGTTGCCGCGTCGATCTGGTACCGATGTGGCCGAGATTGCCACGCAGGGCGGCTCGTGTCGGTAGGGTCTGACCCACAGTCGTCGAGGATGTCCCCCCCCTGTTGAGTGGGGATGTCCCTCCCGGATGGGGGGGTTGTCCCTACCTCTCGATCCGGGAGCGATGACGAGACAGGACCCTCGTGGCCATCTGTGCCATGTACGAAGGGGAACGGTCACTGCCCCCGCAGTTCAGGTGCGACGATGACCCCCTTCACACTGAGGGTCACAGGACGCACTCTGGTGTCGAGCAGGGCACCCGGGAGAAGGAGGCGGCATGAACGAGGCACCCGACGTGGAGCTGACCGAACTGGTAGAGCACTACCGCGTGCAGTACGAGGAACTCGGCCGCACTCAGGAGCGACTGCGGGCGATGTCCGGCACCGCCACTGCGCCCCGTCAAGTGGTGACCGTCACCGTCGGGTTCGGAGGTGCGATCACGGATATCACCTTCCCCAACAGTGGGTACAAACGGATGGCTCCGGCGGATCTCGGCAAGGCCATCCTCGAGACGGTCAAGAAGGCGCAGCAGCTGGTCACCGAGGAAATGGCAACGATCATGTCGCCGACGATGCCCGGCGGCCTCGACGTCCGTGACCTCGTCGACGGCACGGCCGATCTGCGCAGCTTGTTGCCGGCCGCCGCAGACGGCGAAGAACTTCCCCGCAACGTTCTCGCCGAGCTGCTCGCGAACAGGGGCTGACATGGCTACCGCGGCAGAAGCCGCCGGAGGCTCCGAAGCCACTGCGGCGGCTCAGGAGCCCCAGACCCAGACCCAGACACAGACCGAGACCCAGGCCCCCTCCGGGTCCCGTCCGTCCGGCAATGGCATCGACCGCGTGGACACCAACAGTATCTCCCGCGGTGCCGAGGGTTATCGGCATGTGGCGGACCTCGCTTCGTCGTTGGCCAACGAAGTTCATCACCTGGCGGGTCGTCGTCCCCTGCAACACAATTCGCCAGATGGCACCTGGAATGCCTTCGCTGTGAAATACGTCCCGTCCGCGACCGGTCTCGCCAACAATATGAAACTGCTTGCCCGTAGTCTCCACGCGACAGCCGATAACCTGGATGCAATGGGAAAGAACTTTGCGGCCGCCGAGGATCACGGAGTCGAGACGGCGAGATACATGGGGAAGGTGATGGGTCAGGGTTTGCAGTCCGGGTCGGAAGGTGGCGACGGCGCTGCGTAACCGGGGGAATGAAGCTCTACCCCTTGGGGTCGGCTGGACCGATGATGCTGCGAGTCTCCCGACCGGGACAGGTGCCACCTCTAGGTGGCCGTCGGTGGCCAGTTGACGGTGTGGAAGATATTCGAAGGTCACGTACAGTCGCTTCTGCGCGAATCCCGTGGTGACATCCGCTCCGGTGAGTGCGGATGGTGGTCGCAGTGGCGGCGGATCGCCTGCGAGCATCAGCTATGATGTGCCCTCAAGGCACGGCTGGGGCAGGTAGTAGCCGATCCAGAACAGGATGGTCAACGGCTCCAAGTATTCCGTCTGGGTAGCGGGATGCCTACTGGCAGTAGCCGATGCGGAGTGCGCAAGACAGCGAGTGACCAGACAGTGAGTGACCAGAGTGCGACGGAAACATCCGCCGGAACGGATGGTCCGCGAACTACGCGGACGACGGTGAACCCAGGTCGCGTACTGGGCCAGGGTACGTAGTACGGCGGGCACTGGATCCCGTCCTGGTCAAGGAAGGGGGCG
>JBPBQU010000381.1:0-8053 GCA_050955085.1 Janthinobacterium lividum
GCCACCGTGCGGGGTTGCGCCTGGGGGGTCTTCACCACGGCTCCCGAACTGCACTGTTCATCGAGGTCGCGGGCAGCGACCGGTCCCGGCCGGGGGTCAGCGACCGGTCATGGCCGCTATGTTCCTGATCCACGCGCACACCGTAGGGGTTGCCCGGACGCACTCTCGACTGATCCCCGACTTTCGATCAGCTCTCTGCGGTGGTGCCGAAACGGTGCGGCGCAATCATCGGATTCACCGTCCGCCCCGCAGATCTGCGGGCTAAGCTCCGGCCGTCGGGATCGACGGGGGTCCCGAAAGCACCCAACGGACGGGAACTGATGAAGGCGTCTCGACGCACCACGTCCACACTGCTCCTCCTGGCCACCGTGGTGAGCACTGCGGCGTGCAGTGGTGGATCCCAGGACACCCCTGCCCCGAGTTCGAGTTCCACGTCCGCGACGAGCGCGGCGATGTCCGCCACCGCCTCCCCCAGCGTGACCCCGCCACCCGTGGTCACGCCGGTTCCTTCTGCTGCCACGTCCACCACGACGGCGGCCCCGCCCGCTGCCCCTGCGCCGGTCGACCCGACCAGTGCCACCGCTACGGACGCGGCGGCTCCCGGGGAATGCACCGCCGACCAGCTCACCATCACTCTGGGCGAGCGGCGCGCCGCAGGAGGCTCCAGCGCCACCCCGATCATCTTCACCAACACCTCGACACGGCAGTGCTTCATGCACGCCTACCCCGGGGTGGCCGCGATCGACGCCAACGGCCGCCAGCTCGCGCAGGCCACCCGCACCCTCGCCGGGATGCTCAGCGGTTTCTTCGCCGGTTCGACTCCCCCCGACGTCACCCTCGACCCCGGGCAGGCGGCCTCAGCCGGCGTCGACGGCATCGACGTCCCCCTCGGTGACGCCACCGATTGCCCCCAGCCCGCCGGATTCCTCGTCACCCCACCGAACTCCCGGACCTCCGTCGACGTACGTGGGGATGTCCCCACGCTCTGCGCAGACCTCAAGGTGCATCCCGTCGTCACCGGCACCGACGGTGGAAAACCATAAGAAGCAGGACATGCCCAGGCGGACTGGGTTCGACATGGCGCAGGCTGGATCCAGCGCTCAACGATCTGATGTGCTCGGTGGTTTCCCCGATCAGGTGCGGCAACCGTGGGTGGCCCCTGACCGCAACGGTTCGCGCACCGTTTCGACGGTGACGTGTCGGTGGTGGTCCGTTTCCGTGGCCGCCATCGTCAGGGGTGTGTCGATGAATATTCTCGGCGTCCGACGACCACCGCCGAGATTCCACCTAAGGTCGTGAGGGTGATCGGACTGACCCGCCTGACCCCGAACGACGTCCCGGAGCTGCTCGACTTCCTGGCCAGGGTGGACCTCACCCTCAGCGGTCTCGACGATCCCGACGTGCGCCTGTGGCTCGCCCGCGACGGGAGCGGCGATATCTACGCCAGCACCGGTTACGAATTGTCCGCCGATGGACGCCACGCCCTGATCCGCAGCGTGGCGGTCGAGAAACACCGGCAAGGTCGGGGCACGGGGCGGCAACTGGCCCACTGGGCCCTGCAACAGGCCAGCGACGAAGGAGCCGAACGCGCCTGGCTGTTCAGTCACCGCTCCGGCCCCTTCTGGCAGCAGCTGGGGTTCGCCACGGCGGACCGTGACGAACTGGCTGCTGTCCTCACCGCTACCCACCAGGTCGAACTGTTCCGCGGCAGCGGCCAGCTGCACCGGGAGGTCGCGTGGTCCCGGGTCCTCGGCGCCCACGCTCCCGATGGTGCCCCCGCGTCCGGAGTGCCCGCGGGTGTCCGCACCTTCGTGTGGGGCGATTACCCCGCCACCGCCCGGTTGTGGTTGTCCACCGGACGCGACGTGATGCCCGAAGACGAACTCCGCGCCACCCTCGAACACGGCCCGGACCTCATGCTCGTCGCCGCCCACCCCCGCGACGGCATCGTCGGCGCCGTCCTGGGCACCTTCGACGGCCGCCGCGGTTGGATCCACCGCCTGGCCGTACACCCCGACCATCGCCGCACCGGTCTCGCCAGCGCCCTCGTCCGCGAGGTGGAGCAGCGTCTGAGCGCCCACGGAGCACCGCGGATCAACCTGCTGGTGATGCCCGACAACACCGGGGCGCTGCAGTTCTGGCGGCGTCTGGGTTATCTGACCTGCCCGGACGTCCTGTGCACCAAGCCGATCGCGATCTTGCCCGGTCTGATGACGAGCCGCTAGATCGACGAGCGGGGCTGCGGTGAGCGTTACTGCGGCCCCTCGACCACCGCAGGTCCTGACGCCGTACGAGCCACTGCGCGAACAGCCGCACTTCAACCCCGGCGGCCGACCATCAGACATCGCAGGCGCCCCAGCACGCAAAGCCAGCGACCCGGGCACCGGTGGAACCGCGCAGACTCAAGAATCTTCGGCCATGCTCCACAACGTCCAGAGTGCTGTACGCATGCGGCGGGGTTGGCGCAGGACGGTGACGACGGCGGCCGCGACGTCGTCGGGCGACAGATAGGTGTCCTTGAGTGGATCCCCCGCGGTCCGGCCCTCGCCGTCGGCGAATCCGGTGTTGACGGCGGCGGGGGCGATCGTGCTGACGCGAATCCCCCGGGGGCGCAATTCACGATCCAACGAGATGGCCAGACCGACCTGCCCGAACTTGCTGGCCGCGTAGACCGACTCGTTTCCACCGGCACTGCCGAGTCCGGCGACCGACGCCACGAACACGAGATCCCCGCCACCGGGGCGGGAATCGAAATGCTCCACCGCCGCCCGGACAGCCCAGACCGTTCCCATCAGGTTGGTGTCCACGATCGCCTGCAGTTTCGCGTCCGAGTATTCCAGGATGCTGCCGAACACGCCGATGCCGGCGTTGCACACCAGAGAATCCAATCGTCCCCAGCGCGCGACCGCGGCCGCCACGCCATCACGGGCATCGGAGGCCGACCGGACGTCCATCGCGATGCACTCGACCCGCCCCGGTGGCCATCCGGTGGCCGTTGCCCGGGCCCGGTCGAGGTCGAGGTCGGCCAGGACGACGTTCGCACCCGCCTCCAGCAACTGTGTCGCGGCTGCGGCACCGATTCCGGATCCTGCCCCGGTCACCAGGGACGTGGTTCCGTCGAGGTTTCTGACGTCAGCGGGCATACTCAAAGCCTCCTGTGAGATTCACGCCACCGGCGGCGGCGTTCGGGGGAAGGGAACTGCGCCGGAGTGCGTCGATCTGCCGCTCCCAGCGAGCTCGACGTTCCCGTAGGTCAGCACCGTCGCTGCCGGGGGCCACCGCCGGCTGTGTGGCCATCGCCGAGATGCGGGGTAGGTCCGGGCCCGAGAAAAGCCCTGCAGCCTGGGCAGCGAGGAGTCCCGCACCCCGAGCCGAGACCGCGGGAACGTCGACGCCGTGCAGGTGGGCGTCGAGGACGGTTGCGAGCAGTCGACGCCACGCGGTCGACGTGGTGCCACCACCGGCGAGGCGGACATCTCGCCCGGAGCGTGGAACGCCGGGCAGGACGTCGAGACCTCCTGCGACGGCGAAGGCCACCCCCTCGAGCGCCGAACGCAACAGATCGACGCGGGTGTGGCGGGGTTCGAGTCCGGTCCAGGCCCCGCGCAGGCCCGGATCGAGGTAGGGGGTGCGTTCGCCGATGAGATGGGGCAGGAACAACGGGTCGTCACCACGCGCGGGCAGGGCGGCCGTCGAGTACAACTCCGCCCAGTCCGCACCCAGGATGCGACGCACCCAGTCGAGGGTGTGACCACCGGACAACCCTGCGGCCATCGCGTACCAACCATCGGCGGTCGCGCCCCGGTAGAGATGGGTGACGGGACTCCCGGGGATCGTCGCGGCCGTGGGCGGGGTGACGGGCGTGACGATCTGAACCCCGGTGCCGATGGTCAGCTGCACGACTCCCGGCGTGAAGAGCCCGCTCCCGACCAATGCGGCGGCGGTGTCCGCGGCACCGACCGCGACGGGGATTCCCGCGGGCAGTCCCAGGTCCTGCGCGGAGGAACCCAGTAGTGATCCGGCCCGATCCCCGGAACTCCGGGCGAGGATGGGGAGCAGTCGGGTTTCGATCCCCAACCGGGCGGCCGCCTCGAGGTGCCACCGACTGTTGATGACGTCGTAGAGCAAGGTGGCCGAGGCGTCACTGTGGTCGCCCGACACTTCCCCGGTCAATCGCGCCCGGACCCAGTCCTTGGGTTGCACCGCCCACCGGGCACGAGCCACGGCGGCCGGTTCGTGACGATGCAGCCAGACCAGCGAGGGACCAGCCATACCGACGGTGAACGGATTGCCCAACTGCATCCGCAGTGCGGGTTCGAAGAGACGATACCTTTCGACCTCGGCTGTGGAACGCGCATCCGCCCACAGCACTGCGGGCCGGACGGCCCTGCCGTCCTCCTCGACGAGCACCACCCCGTGCATCTGACCGGAGAGCCCGATCGCGAGCGGAAGTCTGTCGGTTCCCGACAGCACGGCGGCAACCGCACTGCGGATCGCCGACCACCACGCCTCCGGATCCGTTTCCGCCCACCCGGGGTGCGGACGGTCGATGGGGTAGGAACTGTCGGCCTGAGTGAGCACCCGACCCTCGGCGGTGACCAGAGCGACCTTCACCGAACTGGTCCCGAGGTCGATACCGAGCACGTGCGGTGGGTGGGGGGTGGCAGATGTCATCATCGCTGACACGGTGCAGCCCGTCAGGAGCGGCGGGCCATGAGGTCTTCGAAGGCCACGTCCGCGGTGGCGGAGTGGTCCGAGAGGGCGCAGGCCTCGATGACATCCGGGTGGGCGGTGAACAGCTGCACCCCGAGGGCGGCCGTCAGTTCGACAGCCCGGGGGTTGCGAATGCTCGCCAGCAGGATCTGCGTGGGCGTCGGCGACAGGGCTGCCTGCATCGCGGTGATCAGAGCCACCGGGGGTTCCCCGGTCCGGTCGCCGATCTGCCCGAAGTAGGGAGCGATGTAGGTTGCGCCGACCTGGGCGGCCACCGCAGCCTGCGCGACGGTGTTCACTGCGGTGATGAGTGTCGCGATCCCGGCTCGGTGCAGTTGCGACGCAGCCGCGAACCCACGCAGCGTAGCCGTCAGTTTGACGACGACGCGATCGCCGAGCTCGGTGATCCGGCGAGCGTTGACGAGCATCTCCGTGGTATCCGCGCCCCACGTCTGGAAGAAGACCTCGCTGGCCCCGGCAGCGACGTAGGTTTCGTACATGGTCGCGAAATCCCCTGCGCCACGGTCGGAACGGTCGAGGATCGTCGGATTCGAGGTAACTCCGCTGACCAACCCCGAACGGAGCACCTGCACGACCCGGTCGACATCGGCGCTGTCCGCGTAGAACTTCATCGGTACTCTCCAGGGGTGCTCAAATGAGCGGGCGGGCGCTCAATGGTTTTAACCGACTATCCTGCCTGCGGGTCCGGGATGTCAATGCGATGGGCCCGCAGCCAAGACCGGAACGGGAGGCAACGCGGTGGACAGTGCACTGGAAGCCCTGCGGTCCACCATCGCGGCACGCCGCTATTACGTCGACGGTGCCACGAAGAGCGCGATCGCGGATGAACTTCGCATCTCCCGTTTCAAGGTGGCCCGGTTGATCGACCGGGCCGTCAAGGACGGCATCATCACGTTCACGGTCAACGAACCCGCCGGGGTGAACGTCGAATCGTCCACGCGGCTCGCCGCCCACCTCGGAATCCCCGAGTGTGTCGTCGTCCCCGTCGTCAGCACGGACGACCGCCACCGCACCCAGGGACTCGGCAGGGCCTCAGCAGGCATTCTCGCCGAACTCCTCGACGACGGACAGCTCCTCGGCATCACGTGGGGGCGCACCCTGCGCACGCTCGTCGACGCCCTCCGCGACGTGCCCAAAGTGCAGGTCGTCCAACTCGTCGGCGGGATCGTCTCGGGGCCCCTGGAGTTCAGCCCCGCTGACCTCATCCGCACCCTCGCGAGCCGGACTGCGGGCCAGGCCCACCCGCTGCACGCTCCACTCCTGGCCGACAGCGCCGAGAGTGCCGCGACGATCCGGGCCGAGACAAGCATTGCCGCCACGATGTCCTTGTTCACCCGTCTCGACCGAGCCGTGGTCGGGATCGGCTCGTGGACAGGCGACGGTTCGGCTCTGCGCGCGGCCCTGCCCGCAGACGTGGTGGCAGCCTGCCTGCGTGCCGGGGTCGTGGCCGATGTGGGCACCACCCTGATCGGTGACGGTGGGGAGATCCTCGACGTGGCCGAACTCGGGCAGCGGGCCATCGGCGCCACCACCACGCAACTGCGCTCGGTGCCCGACGTCACCGCGGTCGCCGGCGGCCCTGATCGCGCGCGGGCTATCACCGCCGCGTGCCGCACCGGCCTGATCCACCGACTCGTCACCGACGACGTCACCGCGCGAAGGCTGCTGGACGAGACCCGCCGATGAACTGTCCCGCCAAGGGCGGGACCACACCTCCTACCGCACGCGTTCCAACGCGAGCAGCGCGACTTTCGCCTCCGCTCCCCCCGCGTACTGCCCCGTCCCGCCGTCGCTGCGCACCACCCGATGGCACGGCACGACGAGCGGCAGGGGGTTTCGTGCACAGGCCGTGCCCACGGCTCGGACGGCCTTCGGGCTGCTGGTTCGGGCCGCGACCTGCGTGTAACTCTCGGTGGCACCGAAAACGATGCGTTGCAACACATCGAGAACATCACGATGAAACCCGCGGGCGAGTCGCAGATCGAGCCGCACGTCGAACACGGTGCGCCGGCCGCCGAAATACTCCTCGAGTTCGCGGGCGGTGGCGTCGAGGCGGCGCGGTGCCCGCAGCACCCGCGGACTCACCCGGCGGGCCAGTTCGTCAAGGGCCGCGTCATGGTCCTGGACGGCGAAGGCGATGCGCACCAACCCGTTTTCGGTGGCGGCCAGCAGCAACGAACCCACGGGTGAATCCAGCGTGCGGTACGCCACGTCGATCAACCCGCCACCGGTGGCGTCGTCCACCAGTCGCGCGTGCAGGCGGGCGAGGTCGCTGTGTTCGTCGGGTCCGCGCAGCACGTCCGTCACCCTGTTCACCGCGTCACTCACCGCACCGATGACGTCACCGGGCATGTCATCGGACATGTCGTGGGTCACGGGGTCTCCTTCCAGGTTCGTCGCAGGGTGGCGATCCCGTCGGCGGCCGCGCGGCGCGCGGCCTCCGGGGTGCCGCCGAGCAGTTCCGCGATCTCGGAATAGGGCAACCCCGCGAGGTGGTGGTAGGCGACGCAGCGGCGTTGTTTGTCGGGTAGTCCGGCGACCGCTGCGAGCACGTCAGCGCGCCAGTCCCCCGGGTGCGCTCCGGTTCCCGACCCCTCGGGCACGTCCGGCAGCGGAACCGCGCGACGACTCCTGGCGCGCCAGGCGTCGATCGACTTGTGGTGCGCGATCGTCACCAGCCACGCTTCGACGTCGCTACCGGTGGGCAGCTGCGGGTAGGCCCGCAACGCCGCCAGGAACGTCTCGGACCACGCGTCGTCGGCCGCATCGGGGCCGAGCACGGCTCGGCACACGCGCAGCACACTCGCCCCGTACCTGGCCACCACCGACTCGAAGGGGGCGGGTCCGTCCGGCTGTCTCACACCTGGTGGACGCTCGCCACGGTAGATCTGTGAGGTGCGATCGCTGAGAACACCTGGACAGCCTGGCACGCGGTGGGCAAGCTTCCGCCATGGACACCGCAGTCGCTTTCGGCAAGGTCGTACTCGACACCCCCGACCCGCGGGGTCTCGCAGCGTTCTACGCGCACCTGCTCGGGTGGGAGGTCGACCCGGACGACGACGACGAGTGGGTCACGATCCGTGGCGCCGGTGCTGCCCCGCTGGCCTTCCAGCGCGCGGAGGACCTCGTCGTAACGACCTGGCCGGCCGCGGGGATCCCCCAGCAGTTCCACCTCGACTTCGACGTGGACTCCTACGAGGGACCGGAAGCTCGGGCGATCGCACTGGGCGCGACCCTCGTCGACGCATCGGAGGACCACGCGGACTTCCGGGTTTACACCGACCCCTCCGGCCACCCGTTCTGCCTCTGCCTGCGCAAC
>JBPBQU010000382.1:0-7977 GCA_050955085.1 Janthinobacterium lividum
ACCCGCGAGACCATGGGCACGTGACGCTCTCGATCCAGGAACGCAAGCTGGGTGACCCCGTCCTCGATGCCCTCGTCGAAGCGGCCGTCGCCGAGCTCAACCGCCGTTACCGCTCCCCCGGTGAACTCGACGACGAGTACCCCCTCGACGCCGACGCGGTCTGCTGGGTCGCCTACGTCGACGGTGTCCCTGCCGGGTGCATCGCCCGTGCCGACCTCGACGAACCCGACTGGCAGGGGTTCGTCGAGATGAAGCGCGTCTTCGTGCACGAGGCGTTCCGCGGTCGTGGGATCGCGCGCGCCATGGTCGCGGTGTTCGAGGAGGCTGCCCGCACGGCTGGGGCGCGCGGTGTCCGCCTGGAGACGGGCACGAAACAACCCGAGGCCATCGCGCTCTACGAGCGGCTGGGTTACGAACGCTCCCCGGTGTCGTTCGGTCCCTGGGCCTGCGATCCCCTGAGCATCTGCTATTTGAAGACCTGGTAGAACTTCTGAGTTCGGCGGACCGAACTCTGGTGCATCATGGAGCGATGACGACGGGCACCCGCCACGCACCGGTGACGGCCCGCACCCCGCGCGGTGGCCTGCTGCGACTCCTCGGCCCCGCCTTCGTGGCCGCCATCGCCTACGTCGACCCGGGCAACGTCGCCGCCAACCTCACGGCCGGTGCGAGCTACGGGTATCTGCTGCTCTGGGTGCTGGTCGCCGCGAACGCCATGGCCGTTCTCGTGCAGTACCTTTCCGCGAAACTTTCGGTCGTCACCGGTTCGACGCTGCCCGAGGTACTGCGCGAACGCCTCGGCCGGCGCGCCCGCCTCGCCTTCTGGGGCCAGGCCGAACTCGTCGCTGTCGCCACCGATCTCGCCGAGGTCATCGGCGGGGCCGTGGCCCTCCACCTGCTCTTCAGGACGCCACTACTGCTCGGTGGGGTCATCGTGGGGGTGGTCTCGATCGGGTTGCTGGCCCTGCAGAGCAGGTCCGGGGTGCGGCGCTTCGAGGCCGTGATCATCGGGCTGCTCCTGATCATCCTGGTCGGGTTCGTCTCGGGTGTCGTGCTGGCCCCGCCCGATCCGTCGCAGGCCGTCGCGGGCCTGGTGCCGCACTTCCAGGGACGCGAGACCGTCTTGCTGGCCGCGAGCATGCTGGGCGCGACGGTCATGCCGCACGCGATCTATCTGCACTCGGCGATGGTCCGGGACCACCACGGCGTCGTCGCAGCGGTCGACCGGCGCCGGGTCCTGGGCGCGACCCGCATCGATGTCGTCGCCGCCCTGATCCTCGCGGGCATCGTGAACATCTCGATGCTGCTGTTGGCCGCCTCGGCGCTGCGCGGGGTGGCGGGCACCGACACCCTGGAGGGCGCCCACGCCGCGGTCGCGAACGCCCTCGGTTCCGGGCCCGCCCTGCTGTTCGCGATCGGCCTGCTGGCTTCGGGTCTCGCCTCGACGTCGGTCGGGGCCTACGCCGGCGCAGTGATCATGCAGGGCCTGCTGCACGTCGACGTCCCACTGCTCCTGCGCCGGGTGGTGACCCTGATCCCGGCCCTGCTCTGCCTCGGTCTCGGTGTCGACCCGACCCGCGCACTGGTCATCAGCCAGGTCGTGCTGAGCTTCGGGATCCCGTTCGCGCTCATCCCCCTGGTGAAGCTCACCAGCGAACGCGAACTCATGGGCGAGCACGTGAACCACGTCGTCACCCGCTGTGCCGCCGTCCTCGCCGTGGTTCTCGTCGTCGCCCTCAACGTCGGGCTGATCTATCTGACGTTCTTCGGCTGACCCGGGCAGGACTGATCTCAGGGAAGGTGACGTCGGACGAAGTCGAGCTCGACGCGCATCTGGCGCACGCGTTCGTCGTCCAGCAGCGACCCGTGGCCCGCGTCGTAGCGGTAGACCTCGTACGTGGCGGGGTTGTCGGCCTCCCGCGCCGCGAGGCGTTCGAGGTAGTTGTCGATCTGACGGATCGGGCACCGCGGGTCGTTGCGGCCCGCGAGGACGAGGACCGGCGCCGTGACGGCGTCCACGTAGCTGAGGGGCGAGGAATCCGCGTACTTCTCCGGGACCTCGCTCGGGGACCCACCGAACAACGAGCGGTCGAACGCCTTGAGGCCCTCCATCTCGTCCTCGTAGGCGGCGACGTAGTCGGCGACGGGAACCCCCGCGAGCCCGAGCGCCCACCGCCCGGGTTGGGTTCCGACCCCGAGCAGGGTGAGGAACCCACCCCACGACGCCCCCGCGAGGACGAGGCGCTGTGGATCCGCGACGCCGGTCGCGACGAGGTGATCGGCGACCGCGGCGATGTCGGCGAGTTCGACGTGACCGACCCGGGCCTCCAGCGCGTCCCGCCACGCCGAGCCGTACCCCGTCGACCCCCGGTAGTTCACCTGGACGACCGCGAAACCCTCGTCGACCCACGTCGAGCAGTAGGCGCGGAACGCGTCGGTGTCGTGGGCGGTCGGGCCACCGTGGACCTCGACGACGAGCGGCAACGGGCCCGCCGGCGCGCCGGCCGGGCGGCGCAGCAAGGCGTGTATCCGGCCCCCCTCACCATCGACCCAGACGTCGCTGACCTCCACGGACCCCGGCGCGGGTTCACCGGGGGCAGCGAGCACGACGTCCCCGGCCAGCGTCCGCACCGCGGGCGGTCGGGCGGCCGAGGACCAGGACAGCCAGACGTCGCCGTCGGGTCGCGCGGTGGCACCGCCGACGGTTCCGGTCTCGGGTCCGATCGCCTGCGCCGCAGCATTTTCCAGGTCCACGCGGTAGAGCAGGGTGCGTGCCTCGTGATCGATCAGCACGATGAGACCCGCGCCGTCGCGGGTCCACTCCGCGCCCGCGACCTCCCCCGCAACCCCCAGGACGACGGGGGTCTCGGCACCGGTGAGAACGTCCAGGACGAGGAGTTCCGCCCGCCCATCGCGCTCGTGCTCGACCAACAACCGCGGGTCACCCGGGACGGGGGAGAACTCCAACGGTGAGACACCCTTGCCCGGCCCGTCGGAGAGCGCCGCCACCGTCGCACCCGCGAGGGTGAGGACACGCAGGTCGGGGTGGCGGGAGTCACCGTGCTCGGAGTGCGCGATCGCGAGCCACTGCTCGTCAGGTGAGAGAGCACCCACGTAGGCGTCCTCGCGGTGTTCGTAGAGGGTTCGGGCGACACCCTGCTCGACGAGATGGACCCGGGTGCCGTAACCGTCGTCGTTGCTGCCCACGACGACGATCCCGCTGCGCCCGAGGGCCAACCCGGCCGGGTAGGCGGCGGCCAGTCCCAACGGGTCCTGCACCCCGACACCGGGAGCGGAACCGTAGGGCTGACGACGCCAGACGCCGTACTCATCACCCGCGGTGTCGTCGAACCACCACACGAACTCCCCCGCCGGGTCGATCGTCGCCGACGCCGTCCCCTCGGGACGCGCCGTCAGCTGCCGCAGGTTGCCCGTGTCCGCGTCGAAGGAGTGCACCTCGAGGACTCCCCCCACGCTGGCCTCGACGACACAGCGTTCGGGTGCGTCCTGCGCCCACTCCGGCAACCCGACCTTGCCCGCCCGAAAACGCTTCTCCCAGGCGGGCCCGGTGACCTCAGGTGCATCGCTCACGCCGTCAATGCTGCCACGGTGCCGGTCGATCGGATCGTCGTCAGGGGTGGGCGCACGTCGGCTCTGCGGTGATGTCGAACGGTCGCGCACTCGTTGATGCCGGTGTCATCGCACGTCCGCGCGACCTTCGCCGACGCCGCGTCCCAACGATCCGGCTTCGCTCGTCGAAGGCCACGGCCCGGCACACCCGCAACCCCCCGATGTGCAATCCCGGCGGGCATGTACTCCAATGGTCAAGTGCTGCTAGGGGCCACTGCCGCCGAGACCGTGATCATCAAGGGCAGGGACGTCATACTGCGCGCGGAAGGGCGCACCGAGGTCTACGACCTCGACTACATGCGGATGCTCGTGCCGTACCTGACCGGGGAGCGCGACGTACCGCCGATGCGGCTGGCGCATTTCCGGCCCGGCATGAAGCCGTGGATCTGCCTCAGCGTGATCTCCGACGACGGGTCGGAGCCGAACTTGTCCGGGGTGGCGATCTACTCCGGCCTGGGGAGTCACCGGGAGATGGGGTTGCACCTCAACAGGTCAGAGGCGTGGCGCCTCGCGGACATGCTGCAACATTCCCTGCCCGCGCAGAACCAGGAAGAGGACACCGCCGCCTGAGTCGTCATCGCCGAAGCGCCTCATCACGCGCAGATGTCGTCGGAGGCCACCCGGCCGGTGACCGGGGCGGTGGGGATAGGCGTCGAACCGCCGACTTCCAGGCTCCCGGTGTCGGCGGGGGGGGAACCGACCGTGTCGGCGCGCACCGAATCCCACAGCGCCGGCGCCTCGGACGTCCACTGCACCCGGGCAGGGTTTCCCGGGTAGGGCTCGGTGGGCACGGAGAGGAACCGGACTCCGTCGGCGGGTACCTTCTGCAGACTCTGCGCCAATCTCACGTCGTCGACGAGATCGGCCAGACCGGGGTCGGTGGTCACCGACGCCGTGGCTGCATCGAGGAAGGCGTACAACCGATCGGGTCGAGCGAGGGTTCCCGTGCTGGTGAGTTTCTGCACCATCGACGACATCAACGCCTGCTGGCGGGAGATCCGCTCGATGTCCGAACCGTCACCCAGGCTGTACCGGACCCGGGCGTAAGCCAGGGCGGTTTCCCCGTCGACGTCGGGATGGGTACCCGCGGACAGATGCAGGTCGGCACGGGTGTCGTCGATGTCGACCGGGGTGCAGATGGTGACACCGCCCAACGCGTCGACCATGCCGCGAAAGCCGCTGAAGTCGACGACGACGTAATGGTCGACGCGGGTGCCCGTCAGCGCCTCCACGGTGCGGATCGTGCAGGCCGGGCCGGCTTCCGAGAAGGCCGTGTCGAACATGGCGACCTTGGCCGGGACCGTCGTCCCGTCGCCACGTTCGCACCCGGGGAGTTGCACCATCGAATCCCGGGGGATGTTCACCAAAGTTGCGCTGCGTCGGTCGGCGGCCAGGTGGACCAGGACGGTGGTGTCCGAGCGGGCACCAGGATCGGCGATCTCCCCGCCGTACTCGTCGCCCGTCCCGTCGGCGAGGGCCCGGGTATCGCTACCCATGACGAGAATGTTCTGGGCGTTCTGGCCGGTCGTGGGATCGGTGGTGGAGTTGTCGATAGGGCGCCGGGAGCCGAGCAGACCGTCGACGTCGGCCGCGGTGATGTTTCCCTGGAGAGTGTAATAGGCGTAGATCCCACCACCGGTGGCGAGAACCGTGACCCCGAGTGTGACCACGATAAGAACCCGCAGGAAACGGCGTACCACTGCGGACGGGGACTGGCGCTCGGGGTCACGACCAACGGACGGGGGCACAACGCAACGCTACGGAGATCACCGGGTGCCTGACCCTGCGCACACACGATCGCGCGGGCGTCGGTCCAGGATCTGCACACGACCCGCAACGCGGGTGGTGGAGGTCAGGTGTGCAGGACGACACACCCCTTGCCGGCGGCCTTCGCGGAGTACATGGCGGAGTCCGCCTGACGGATGAGCGCATCTCCCCCGGCCGCCGACACCGAGAAGGCAACCCCGATGCTGGCACCGATCTGCGCCGTGACACCACTGAGCATGATCGGTTCGCCGAGGAACTCCACGATCCGGTGCGCGATCCCGGTCGCGTCCTCCTTCCCGATGCCGGGCAGGAGAACAGCGAACTCGTCGCCACCGAGGCGGGCGCACAGGTCGTCTTCGCGCACGACCTCCTGCATCCGCTTCGCGACCGTACGCAGCAACGTGTCACCAGCAGCGTGGCCGAGCGAGTCGTTGACCGCTTTGAAACCGTCGAGGTCGATGAAGAGCAACGCGGTGCTCTCGATACCCTCCCCACCCCACGCTTGCGCCACCTCTCGTTCCAGAGCGTCATGGAAGGCGACTCGGTTGGCAAGACCCGTCAGGGGATCGGTACGCGCCTGGGTGCGCAAGGCGTCGCGGGACTGGACGTTCCGCATGGCCAGGGCGGTGTTGTGGACAACGGCTTGAACTGCCGGCAGACCCTCCTGGATGGTCTTGCCGGAACCACCGATGAACAACCAGCTCTCCATCGTGGCCTGGGGAAGTCGTAGGTGGGTCCAACCGTTGCGTCCCCCACCCGACAACGGGAACTGCCCCTGCAGTACGGAGCCCGACGAACCGTTCGCGGTGCCGGGCATCACCGGATTCAACAACGGGACGGACCTCGGCCCATGAGAACGCGTGACGCGAAACTCGTCACCGTCGGGCACGACGAGGGCGATGGACAGCCCCGGAGTCTTGTCGCACAGCTCGGTGAGGGCGGTCCAGGACATGCTCTGGATCCGACCGTCGTTCTCGACCGCGAGCAACTCCGCACCGAACGCGGCCACCACCGACTCCCGCTGGGCAGCTTCATCATGGCCCCGCAGACCACTGGCCAGAACCCGGATGACCGCCACGTTGAGGATCATCATGGCGAAGACGGGGTAGATTGGTTTCCCGTCCGAGAGGGGGAGACCGGTGTTGAAGGTCGGCCAGATGAACAACCCCAGGGCGATCGACGCCTCGATCAACGCAAGACGCAGGAAGGCACGAACCGTGGAACCGTACATCGAGCGATACCACAACGCGGAGAACGTGAAACTCAGGATCGTGATCGGTTGTGGAGTCGACGTCACCAGCACCACGAAACACGCGGCATCCACGAAATCGGTGTACCACGGCGCCTTGCCTCTGCGATGCCCGTACCACCAGGAGGCGATCAACAAGGCACTCACCGGCAGGGTCAGGAGTGTGCGCGACCACGCGGTCAGGGTGAACGGAACGAAGAAGCCGATGAACGAGACCAACGTCAGGACGAAGAACAACGAGCGAGCCCTGGTCACGCCGTCCGGGCGAGGTCGTGCATGACGCGCACTCCATCGCTGCCTCATCGTGTCCCCCATCGACTCATCCCCCCTGCCGTCGTCGCCGTACGTCATGCATCGACACACGTGAGGGGGTGGTGGATGGACCGGTCAGGTGACGCGAGCCGACCCGGGGGCACTCGAGGAGTCCGCGTCCCCACCGGCCTGACGGCGGAACAGTGCGGTGAGCAGGAAGCTCTGCCCGAAGAGCTCCCCGCAAGCGGCTGCGCGGAGATGGGACGGATCTCGACCACGTCCAGGTCCTGGAAGATCCAGTGCAGGTCCTCAGGGGTGAAGGCGAGACCCCCTTCCAGACCACCACGCAGGTACAACTCCTCGTCCGGGGTGTCGCTGCCCATCGCCTGGCTGGCGAACCTGGCTGGCGAACCTGGCTGGCGAACCTGACTGGCGAAACAGGTCACCCCGAAGACAGCACCGGGGGCCAGTAACCGGTCGATGAGCTGCAGGTAGCTTACCCGCCGGTGCGGTGGCAGACGATGCAGACAGCCGGAGTCATAGATCAGGTCGTACCCGCCGACCAGACCTGCCCCCGAAGCCCCCAGGGCATCCCCGTGGTGGAACGTGACCTGTCCGCCCGCCGGATCGGTCTGTGCCCCGTTCGTCGGCCCATCCGATCGCACGTCGGGACAGGTCGATGGCACCCACCTTGAACCCGCGACCGGCAAGGTGCAGTGCGTTGCGGCCCGGTCCACAGCCGAGGTCCAGGGCGCGCCCGACGGGGACGAGGCCGCGGTCGAGGTAGGGGACCAGATTCTTGTTCGGTTTGTCCTCGAAGAAGGGGATGGGCTTGGTGCGGTCGTCGTAGAAAGAATCTCACCAGGAACCGCCGACGCCGGCCGTCCAACGGTCGGCCGACGCCTCGAACAGTGAGTCCATGAGGGCCAGGACGTCCTCCACGGAGCGGACGTGACGTGCTCGCGGCTGTCTGGTGGCTCGTGGTTCGTGGTTCGTGGCTCACGCAATGCTTCCTGGGTTGCGGGCGGTCGTGGACCGTCGTACCGATCTCAGCTGGGCGTCCGCCCCGCCCGGCTACC
>JBPBQU010000383.1:0-7865 GCA_050955085.1 Janthinobacterium lividum
CTCTACCATTGAGCTACACCCGCAGAAGGCCCCGGCCTGGTCGGACGTCGTCCGAGGGCCTGCCTGAGCACTCGGGGAGCAGCTTAACGTGTCGTGGGCGGTAGCCTGCTCCGGTACCCGCCTCGCGTGGTGGGTGCGCGGGGTGTGGCGCAGCTTGGTAGCGCGTCCGCTTTGGGAGCGGAAGGCCCCCGGTTCGAATCCGGGTACCCCGACGGACCACCGGCCGGTGGGGCGCACAGCGTCCCTCGGTCGGGCACGCGCGCACGAGTAGTGCGCATCGAGAACGCCCCGTCGCGGACAGCTAGCATTTCGCGGTGCGCCGGGGCCGTCCCCGGCGACCGCACGCCTGACCACGACCTCCGCGCAGAGCGGAGAGACCCCAGGAGAACCCTGCTGTGAAGAGCGACGTCGAGACCCTCAACCCGACCCGGGTGAAGCTGACCGTCGAGGTCGGCTACGACGAGCTGAAGCCCAGCCTCGACGCGGCGTACAAGACCATCGGTGGGCAGGTCCAGGTCCCGGGCTTCCGCAAGGGCAAGGTGCCCGCGCGGATCATCGACCAGCGCTTCGGCCGCGCGGCGGTGATCGAGGAGGCCGTCAACGACGCGCTGCCGAAGTTCTACCAGCAGGCGGTCGAGGAGCGGGAGATCCGTCCGTTGGGGCAGCCCACGGTCGACGTGTCGCAGGCGCCGGACCCGACCACGGGTGGTGAGTTGAAGTTCTCCGTCGAGGTCGACGTGCGGCCCACGCTGGAGCTGCCCGACCTCGACGGCCTGATCGTGACGGTGGACGATCTGGCCGTTCCCACCGAGGATGTCGAGGCACGCCTGACGGCCCTTCGGGAGCGCTTCGGGACCCTCACCGGCGTCGAGCGCGCGGCGGCCGACGGCGACTTCGTCTCCATCGATCTGCTGGCCCAGATCGACGGCGAGGAGATCGAGACCGCCAAGGGCATCAGTTACCAGATCGGTCAGGGCAACATGATCATCGGTCTCGACGACGCCCTCACGGGGTTGTCGGCCGAGGCCGCCACGACCTTCACCGCTCCGCTGGCCGGGGGCGAGCGTGCGGGCCAGGACGCCGAGATCACCGTGACGGTGCAGTCCGTCAAGGAACGCGTCCTGCCCGAGGCGGACGACGACTTCGCGCAGATGGCCAGCGAGTTCGACACCCTGGAGGAGCTGCGGGCAGACCTGCTCAGCCAGGTCGAGCAGTCGAAGAAGTTCGATCAGGGCCTGCAGGCGCGTGACCGGGTCCTCGCGAAACTCCTCGAGCTCACCGAGGTCCCCGTCCCCGAGTCCCTCGTCGAGTCGGAGATCCACGCCCACCTCGAGCGGGAGAGTCGCCTCGAGGACGCCGAGCATCGCGCCGAGATCGAGGAGAGCACGCGAGAGGGCATCAAGAGCCAGCTCCTGTTGGACGCTCTCGCCGATCGCGAAGAGGTCGGAGTGGAGCAGAACGAGCTCGTCGAGTACCTGGTCGGCCAGGCCCAGCAGTACGGCATGGAGCCCAATCAGTTCGTCTCGATGATGGACAGCGCAGGCCAGGTTCCCGCCATGGTCTCCGAGGTCCGCCGTCGCAAGGCCCTGGCCATCGCGATGGAGAAGGCCACCGTGAGCGATGAGTCCGGCAACCCCGTCAACCTCGAGGAGCTCGTGGGCGAGGACGTGGAAGCCCTCGACGGTGACGAGGACCAACCCACGGACGAGATCCTGGGCGACGAGTCCGACCCGGTCCCCTCCATCGACACGGTCCCCTCCACCGCCGTCGCGCAGGCTCCGGTGGACTCCCCGCAGAGCGAAGCGGGCGAGACCGTGGACCCGACCGGTGACGACGAGCAGGCCGCCGCGGACGCCGCGGCGCAGGAACCCCGCCAGAGCTGACCAGCTCGCCCCGGGGGTCCGCTGTGGGCGCATCGGCATCGTCGCCGGTGCGCCCACAGCGAAACGGGCCAGGTCCGGACATGGGGGTCCCGGCGCCCCGCGTTAGGGTCGATTGAGATCGGCGGAGCATCCGCCGCCCCCCGGCGGACGTGTCCGGTGGGGGTGGTCGACTCCAGGAGAGGGCCAGGGAACAGCGTGAGCGAGATCTTGAGAGCACCAGGACTGGTGACGCCGCAGCAGGCCCGGACGGGCTCGCCGGGGATGGGCCTCGACGACAACGTGTACCAGCGGCTCCTGCAGCAGCGAATCATCTGGCTCGGTTCCGAGGTCCGGGACGACATGGCCAATGCCATCTGCGCGCAGTTGTTGCTGCTCGCGGCGGAGGACCCGGACGCGGACATCTTCATGTACATCAACTCGCCCGGTGGCTCGGTGTCCGCAGGCATGTCGATCTACGACACGATGCAGTACATCAAGCCCGATGTGGCCACGATCGCCACCGGGATGGCTGCCTCGATGGGGCAGTTCCTGCTCTGTGCAGGGGCAGCGGGCAAGCGTTCGGCGCTGCCGCACGCGAAGATCATGATGCACCAGCCTCTCGGTGGCCTCGGTGGCTCGGCCAGCGACATCAAGATCCTGGCCGAACAGATCATCATGACCAAGAAGCAGATGGCGGAGCTCATCGCCCAGCACTCCGGCCAGGACTTCGACACCATCACCCGCGACTCCGACCGCGACCGCTGGTTCACGGCCGACCAGGCCCAGGAGTACGGCCTGATCGACCACGTGGTGGGTCACACCAGCGAGGTCGAGGGTGGCGGTGGCACCGGTGCATGAGCCCGGTCGCGACGTGTCGACGTTCCACAACCAGATGGGAGACCGCCCGATGAACCAGCAGTTCGGCCCGCAGGGGCGACTCGACCCCGCCTACGGTGCATCCGCGCGTTACGTGCTCCCGCAGTTCGAGGAGCGTACGTCCTACGGGATGAAGCGTTCGGACCCCTACACCAAGTTGTTCGAGGACCGGATCATCTTCCTCGGTGTGCAGGTGGACGACGCTTCCGCGGACGACGTCATCGCGCAGTTGATCGTGCTGGAGTCCCAGGACACCGAGCGCGACATCATCATGTACATCAACTCGCCCGGTGGTTCCTTCACCGCCCTCACGGCGATCTACGACACGATGCAGTACATCCGTCCGGACATCCAGACGTACTGCATGGGCCAGGCGGCCTCCGCGGCTGCGGTGTTGCTGGGCGCGGGCACTCCCGGCAAACGCTTCGCGCTGCCGAACTCGCGCATCCTCATCCACCAGCCGGCCATGGCCGGCGGTGACTACGGGCAGGCCTCCGACCTGGAGATCCAGGCCCAGGAGATCCTGCGGATGCGTGAGTGGCTCGAGGAGACTCTCTCGAAGCACTCCAACCGCACGGTGGATCAGGTGCGCGCGGACATCGAGCGCGACAAGTTCCTGACCGCGGCGGCGGCCGTCGAGTACGGCCTCATCGACGAGGTGCTGCAGAGCCGCAAGGCGACGCAGCCCGTCACCCAATAGCACCAGTCGACGTCTGCCCAGGGTTACCCCGGGGGGCCGGTCTGACACCGTGTCCTCCGGGGGCGTCTAATGAGGCGGGCGGGGTGCTCCTCGCGGGTAGCGTGGCCCAGGCAGTGATCCGCTGGGTGACCCGCCCGTGACGAGAGCCGGGCGGCCCGCGTGGTCGTGGTCCAGTAGCACGAGGAGAGGAATCCATCGGTGGCACGAATCGGTGACGGTGGCGACCTGCTGAAGTGCTCCTTCTGCGGCAAGAGCCAGAAGCAGGTCAAGAAGCTCATCGCGGGCCCCGGTGTATACATCTGCGACGAGTGCATCGATCTCTGCAACGAGATCATCGAGGAGGAGCTCGCCGAGGCCAACGACCTGGGCCTGGTGGAGCTACCGAAACCGAAGGAGATCTTCGACTTCCTCGACCAGTACGTGATCGGCCAGTCCTCGGCGAAGAAGTCCCTGGCGGTGGCCGTCTACAACCACTACAAGCGCATCCAGGTGGGGGATCCCTCCGCCAAGGGCCGTGACGACGCCGTCGAGATCTCGAAGTCGAACATCCTGCTCATCGGCCCGACCGGCTGCGGCAAGACCTACCTGGCGCAGACGTTGGCGAAGATGCTCAACGTCCCGTTCGCCATCGCCGACGCCACCGCCCTGACCGAGGCCGGTTATGTGGGTGAGGACGTCGAGAACATCCTTCTGAAGCTCATCCAGGCTGCGGACTACGACGTCAAGAAGGCCGAGACGGGCATCATCTACATCGACGAGGTCGACAAGATCGCCCGTAAGTCCGAGAACCCGTCCATCACCCGCGACGTGTCCGGTGAAGGGGTTCAGCAGGCTCTCCTGAAGATCCTCGAGGGGACGACGGCCAGCGTCCCACCCCAGGGTGGCCGCAAGCATCCCCACCAGGAGTTCATCCAGATCGACACGACGAACGTCCTCTTCATCGTGGGAGGTGCCTTCGCCGGTCTGGACCGCATCATCGAGGCCCGGTCGGGCAAGCAGGGTCTCGGCTTCGGGGCTCAGCTGCGATCCACCACCTCCAAGACCGAGCCGAGCTTCGCTGACGTCATGCCCGAGGACCTGATGAAGTTCGGGCTGATCCCCGAGTTCATCGGGCGTCTGCCCATCATCACGTCGGTGGAGAACCTCGACCGCGAGGCCCTGGTCAAGATCCTGACCCAGCCGCGCAACGCCTTGGCCAAGCAGTACCAGCGCATGTTCGAGTTGGACGGCGTCGAGCTCGAGTTCACCGAGGACGCGCTCGAGGCCGTGGCCGACCAGGCCATCCTGCGCGGAACGGGTGCACGCGGGCTCCGGGCGATCATCGAGGAGGTCCTGCTGCCGGTGATGTTCGACGTGCCGAGCAGGGACGACATCGCTCGCGTCGTGGTCACCCGGGAGGTCGTGCTGAAGAACGTCAATCCCACCCTCGTGCCGCGCGAGGCCCCGGCCCGTAAGGCGGCTCGGGAGCGCCGGGACAAGTCCGCATAGGACGTCACGCCGAGGTGTGCTCGCCTCGTGACGTGGTCCGGATATGAGACCGCCGCCGCAACAGCCCCTGACGGGGTTGGTGCGGCGGCGGTTGGCTTGGCGGCGGGAGGCCTGCTACCGCGGTTGCCGTCTCACGGCTGCAGGACCGCTTCCACGTCGATGGCCACCTTGAGGGTCGTGCCGAAGACGGCCACCCCGATGCCCACCGCCTGGTTCCAGTTCATCCGGAAATCGTCGCGGTGCAGTTCGGTCGTCGCGGAGAAGGCGGCACGGGTGCCTCCCCACGGGTCGGGTCCGCTACCGGCGTAGGACAGCTGCAGCTGCACCGGCCGGGTGACCCCGAGCAGGGTGAGCTCCCCCCCGAGGACCCACCCTTCGCCTCCGCGCTGGACGCCTTCGGCGTGAAACGACAGGGTCGGATGCTCGGTGACGTCGAGGAAGTCAGCCGTGCGCAGGTGGTCGTCGCGTTGGGCGTTGCCGGTGTCGATCGACGACGCGTCGATCTCCACGTCCACCGTGGAGCGAGTCACGTCCTCGTCCACCGTGATCACTCCGGTGAAGGAGGTGAACCGCCCGTGCACCGCGGCCAGGCCCAGGTGATGAGCCCGCGCCGAGATGGTCGAGTGCGCCACGTCGAGCGCCCACACCCCTGGGGGTGGGACATCGCTGCCGCCTTGACGACGCAGTCGGATCTCACCGACACGCCAGAGCGCCCCCGCGGGGACGATGACGCTGCTCGCTCGTGGGTCGTGGGCGGGGGCGGCGATGATGAGGGTCGCCGGGCCCACGGTGAGGTCGGAGAGAACGAACGTGCCGTCGCCCCCGGTGACACCCCGCGCGAGCTGAGCGCCGTCCGTGCCGAGCAGGGTCACCGAGGCGCCCGTTACGGGCCAGCCCTCGCGCGTGAGGATCCGGCCCTCACCCCTGGCCGTCTCCCGGCCGACGCCGCCCCGAGAGGGGGCGACGCCGGCCTGGGGAGCACCGAGTTCGTGCGACGGCGTCACCGCCGGTCCGCACCGGAGGGGATGTCGAAGCGGGTCGCGTCGAGCTGTGTCCCGTCGACACCCAGCGTCAGCTGCGCTGCAGCGACGCTGTCCTCCTCCACGTCCACCGCGGTCGCGACCGGGGAGAAGCCCGCGGCCGTGAGCGTGTAGTGACCGCCGGCGAGGTCCTCGAAGGAGTACGTGCCGTCGTTGCCGGTGGTGACTGCTCCGACGACCTGCCCGTCGGCGTCCACCAGGGTGACCGAGGCCTCACGCAGGCGCCGTCCGTCACTGGCGGCGACGACCGTCCCGGTCAGGCGCCCACCACCGGTGAGCACGAGTTCGCAGGCCAGGGCACCCGAGTCGGGGACCTCCACGCTGCGGGCCAGCGGGCGGTGGGAATCACTCTGCGCCGTGAGGACGTAGGTGCCACCCATGAGCTGATCGAAGGCGTAACCGCCGCCGCCGTCGGTACGAGTCGAACCGACGACCTCGCCCGTTACGTCGGTGAGGGTCACGAGCGCACCCTGCACCCCATGGTGGTCGTCGGTCGTGACCTCGTGGGCCAGGACCCGGCCGGTGATCGCCGAACGGCCTGAGAGGACGACATCACGCGTCAGTGAGCTGTCGCTGATACCGACGAGGGTGGCCGAGGGGGCCACGTGTGCGGCGGCGACGATGAGCAGGTACGTACCACCCGTGGGGAGCGCGACCTGGTAGGTGCCGTCTTCACCGGTGGCCGTACGGGCGACCTGCTGCCCGCTCTGGTCGGCGAGGGTCACGACGGCTCCCGCCAACGGGCGGGTGCTCTGGTGGCGGACGGTTCCCGACAGGGTGAGACCCGTGTCGGTGCGGTTGGGCTGTGTCGGCAGCGCCGACGTGATCGCGGAGCCGTTCGACGACCCGTTGAGAACTGCACGGTGGGAACCGTTGTGGGAATCGTTCGCCGACCCGTCGACCGACCTCTGGAGAGGGGCGTTGACCGTGGGGTCGTCGATCTCCGCGACCGCCGGAGCGGGTCCGTCGCCACGCAGAGCGCGCTCCTTGAAGAAGAAGCTGATGATGAGCGCCACGAGGGCGAAGGGGGCGGCGATGAGGAAGATGTTGGCGATGCTCGACCCGTAGGCAGCCTGGACGACGCTGCGCAACGGTTCCGGGATCTGCGAGATGTTCGGGATACCACCACCGGCGGTGAGCGACGCCGCGGACGCGGGGTCGATGCCCCTGCTGGCAATGCCGCTCGTGATGTGGCTGATGACCTGGTTGGACAGGATCGCGCCCAGTGCCGAGACGCCGATGGCGCCACCGAGGCTGCGGGTGAAGGCGATGAACGAGCTCGCCGAACCGATGTCGCGCGGGTCGACGACGTTCTGCACCGCGAGGACGAGGTTCTGCATCATCATCCCGACCCCGAGGCCGACCAGCGCCATGGGCGGTGCGATGAACCAGTAGTTGGTGTCGTAGTGGATGGTGCTCATGAGCGCCAGCCCGGCCGTGAGCAGGAAGCCGCCGACGACGAGCCAACCCTTCCAGCGCCCGGTCTTGGTGATGAACTGCCCGGCGACGGTGGAGGAGATGAACAACCCGATGATCAACGGGATGGTCATCACCCCGGCCATGGTCGGGGACTCACCGCGGGCCAGCTGGAAGTACTGGCTGAGGAAGATGGTCGCCCCGAAGAGCGCGACCCCGACGAACAGGCTGGCCAATGCGGACAGCGTGATGGTCGGGTTGCGGAAGAACTTCAGCGGGACGATCGGCTCCTTGGCCCGGTGCTCGGCCAGGGTCGCGAGGGCGAGCAGGACGATCCCACCGATGACGAAGGCCGCCGTCTCCCAGGAAGCCCAGTCGAAGCGGGTGCCGGCCAGGGAGACCCAGATGAGGAGCAGCGAGATGCCCCCGGCGAGGAGGAACGCGCCCAGGTAGTCGATGTGGACCTCACGCTTCGCCTGCGGA
>JBPBQU010000384.1:0-7630 GCA_050955085.1 Janthinobacterium lividum
ACCGGCTCGACGCGGGTAACCCGGACACGTTGTACGGCAAGATCCAGCGTCGACTCTCGAAGTTCTATTTCGAGGACCGCGTCGAGCCGGTGACTCCGGCCGAGCTCGCAGCGTCGCACCATGAACATGACGCCCTCAGTGGTGGACACCACGACGAGATCGACGCGGGCACCAGCCCCGCCATCGGTACCTCACAGACGACCCACGGGTGACGGGTCCGTCCTGAGATCACTGCCCGACGAAGGCCCCGGACTCTCCGTCCGGGGCCTTCGTCGTCCTCCCGGTCAGACGATCGAGCGGCGCCGCAGCAGCAGCAGCGCGACCCACGCGGCGGGGACCCTGACCCAAAACGTCAGGAACCGGTGCAGTAGGGCGGCCGATAGCGCGACCGACGGTTCGACCCCCGCCGCAACGAGCCCAGCGACGAGCGAGGCCTCGGACGCGCCGATACCGCCCGGGATCGGGACGGCCGCGGTGACTGCCGAACTCCCGACGACGACGAGCACGAGCAACGCCCACGGCGCGGCCCCACCGAAGGCCAGCACGGCTGCCCCCAGCGTCGCGGCGAAACCCAGTGGCACGGCAAGGTGCCCGAGCACGGCCACTGCGAGACGGCCCGGATGGGTCAGCGCTGCCCGCAACTGTGGCCAGGTCTCGCGCATCGGCTGCACGACCCGCTCGCCCACGAATCGCCGCGACCGCGGCCAGTAACGCAGCACGAGCGCGATGACGCCGACGAGCCCGAGCAGGGCGATGACCAAGGGCCAGGGAACGACGTCGGCAGACCCGGCACCGCGACCCGCCTCCAGCAGACACCCCACGATCAGCAACGCCGTGACGACGAACGACGTCCCCTGCACGACACCGATCGTTGCAAGCGCACCGGCGAGCGGCAGCCCGCGGCGTTGTAGGTAGCGCACCGTAAGAGCTACTCCCCCCGTGCTGGAGGGAGTCACCAGGTTGACGAAAGACGTCGCCAGCCATACCGCAAGAGTCTGACCCGTTCGTAACCGCACCGGGCTCAGCGCGCCCATCGACAACGCGTTGCCGAGGAGTGGGAGCAGCGACGCGATCGCCGCCACCACCATCCAGCGCGGTTCGGCCGAACGGAGTCGGGCCCCGATGTCGGCCGCCTCGAGCCGCCGGGCCAGGACCACCACGGCGAGGACGGTGGCCACCGTGAGGAGGACCCGCCAGATCAGCGCGGGCCGCCACCAGCGAGGTGCCCCTCGGGCGGCCGACGAAGCAGCGGGGGGTGGGCTGGCGGGGGGTGGTGGGGCGTCCTGCACACCTCCACCCTGCCAGCCGGGCGGCGACTCCCGGACACCGACGCGGCGATCAGACCAGGGCTGAACCCGCCTGCCACTGCGCGTACGTCTCGTTCCAGACGTTGAAACCGTTACCGGGCTCGATGCCTCGATCACTCCCGACGTAGTTGACGACGTCTCCCACCTTGGAGTTGTCGAACATCCACCGGGCGTCGGCCGTGCTCATGCCCGTGCACCCGTGGCTGACGTTGGCCGTGCCCTGGGAGGCGACCGACCAGGGGGCAGCGTGCAGGAACTCCCCCGAGTTCGTCAGCCGCATCGCGTACTTCACGGCGACGTTGTAATAGTTCGGATCGTCCTTGCTCACGCCCGTCGTCTCGGCGTCCATCTGCCGGGAGGATTCGAGACTCATGATGACCTTGGTCCCGCTCCGGGTGACGTACTTCCCGCCCGCACCGGACTGCCCGAGGGTCACGGGGATGGTTCTGATGACCTCACCGTCGCGCGTGACGGTGAGGGTGTGGGCGGCGATATCCACCGTGCTGACCATGGCCGAACCGACGCTCAGATCGATGGCCCGACTCTTGCCCCACACTCCCGGCGACACCTCGACCGCTCCGAGGTCGGCGTCGAGGTGGACCTGGGTCTGCGCGGGCCAGAAGTTCTCGGGTCGGTACTCGACCTGGCGATCCGACCGCCAGCTCCACGATCCCGCGACCGGCGCCGGTGATGTGGTGACGATCAGGTTCTTCTCCACCTGCGCACGCCGGTCGGCGGCAACCGGTTCGTCGAGGGTCACGATGATCGGCATCCCGATACCGACGGTGGAACCGGAGAGCGGGGCGACGGCCGGGAACGCGGTGGCCGATGGCGTGAGTGTGCTCAGGCGGGTGTCACTCGTGGTCGGGATGCCGGCCGTGTTGGCCGCGACGGCGTGCACGGCATAGGTGGTCGCACCGATCAGGGCCGCACTGCTCGTCCAGGTCGTGCCTGCGGTGTCGAGGGACCCGGGCAGGGTCGCACCGTCGGGCGCGGTGACACTCACGTCGGACAACCGCCCGCCCACCGCTGTCACGCTGATCGGCGCGTCGAGGCGGACGTCGCCGCTCGCGTCGGTGGGGCTCACGGTGATCGTCGCGGGCGCTACCGTGCGGGTGGTCGAGGAAGCCGTCGCCTGGGGGCCCGAGGCTCCCTGATCGGACTGACATGCGGTCAACGGCAAAGCCATGGCCAGCACGAGGGCAGCCGTTGCCCAACCCTGGACTCGACTGCGCTGCACCGTGCTCACCTGATCTTTCGCCTAGGGGCCGCGAACGACCCATCCGTACTCTGCCCGTCCATGCTCGCACTCTGCGGGGCTTACCAAGTAGACGCCGCGCAGATGCATTCGGTTGCACGCCGGGGTGCGACGATCCGATCCGGTGGTCCGACGTATTCGAGCCGGCAAGGCTCCTGCTCGAGGCGGGAACGACGAAGGCCCCGAACCGTCTCGGTCCGGGGCCTTCGTGGTGGCTGGGTCAGTGAGCGTGCTCACCGCGGTAGTACTCGAACACCCATCCGATGATCAGCGGCAGGCTGATGGCGACCCCGATGATCCAGAGCCACCACCCCACGGCCACACCGAGGAACACGGTCGCCCCACCTAGAGCGAGGTACAGCGGCCACCAGCTGTGCGGAGAGAAGAAGCCCTGCTCCCCCGCTCCTTCGCTGATGTCCGCGCGGGGATTGTCCTCGGGACGTTCGTCGATCCGTCGGGCGGTGATCGCGAGATAGGTGCCTACGAGCAGAGCGAGGCCACCCGTGAGCAGCAGCGCGATGAACCCGACCCACTCGTGCCATTGCGTCAGGATTCCGTAGACGAAGGCGACGGGGAGGAAGAACAGGATCCCACCGGAGAACAGCCAGGTTTCAGGCTTCATGGCTCAGTGCCCTCTCGTCACGTCTTCGCGGCCTTCGCGATCCGAACCGCCGTACACCGAGTCCAGCAGGTTGCCGCCGCCGTCATGGCCGTCGTGCGCTGCGATCTCCGGGTGGTGCAGATCGAAGGCAGGACGCTCGGAGCGGATGCGCGGGAGCGAGGTGAAGTTGTGCCGCGGCGGCGGGCACGACGTCGCCCACTCGAGCGAGGCGCCATAACCCCAGGGATCGTCCACGGTGACCTTCTCGCCGTGACGAGCGGTGCGATAGACGTTCCAGAGGAAGGGCAGGAACGAGAGCCCGAGGACGAAGGACCCGATCGTGGAGATCTGGTTCATCGTCGTGAAACCGTCGCTCGGGAGGTAGTCGGCGTAGCGACGAGCCATCCCGGCCGCACCGAGCCAGTGCTGGATCAGGAAGGTCGAGTGGAACCCGACGAACAACAGCCAGAAGTGCAGCTTGCCCCAACCCTCGTGGAGCATCGTCCCGGTCAGCTTGGGCCACCAGAAGTAGAACCCCGCGAACATGGCGAACACCACGGTGCCGAAGACGACGTAGTGGAAGTGCGCAACGACGAAGTACGAGTCGGAGAGGTTGAAGTCGAGCGGCGGGGCGGAGAGGATGACGCCGGTCAGACCGCCGAAGAGGAACGTGACCAGGAACCCGACCGCCCACAGCATCGGAGTGTCGAAGGTCAGCGACCCGCGCCACATGGTGCCGATCCAGTTGAAGAACTTCACCCCCGTCGGGACGGCGATGAGCATCGTCATGAACGCGAAGAACGGGAGCAGGACCTTACCGGTGACGTACATGTGGTGCGCCCACACCGTGACGGAGAGACCGGCGATCGAGATCGTCGCGAACACGAGACCCTTGTACCCGAAGAGCGGTTTGCGGGAGAACACCGGGAAGATCTCCGTCACGATGCCGAAGAATGGCAACGCGATGATGTAGACCTCCGGGTGGCCGAAGAACCAGAACAGGTGCTGCCACAGCAGGGGCCCGCCGTTCGCGGCCTCGAAGACGTGGGCCCCGAGAACGCGGTCGGCGGCCAGCGCCAGCAGCGCGGCGGCCAGCACCGGGAAGGCCATGAGCACGAGGACGCTCGTGATCAGGGTGTTCCAGGTGAAGATCGGCATCCGGAACATGGTCATTCCGGGAGCGCGCATGCAGATGATCGTGGTGATGAAGTTGACCGCCCCGAGGATCGTGCCGAACCCCGAGAACGCCAGACCCATCACCCAGAGGTTCCCGCCGAGACCCGGGGAGTGCACGACGTCCGAAAGTGGGGCGTAGGCGAACCACCCGAAGGAGGCCGCTCCACTCGGGGTGATGAACCCGGCCGCCGCGATGAGGCCCCCGAAGAGGAAGAGCCAGTACGCGAACATGTTGAGGCGCGGGAAGGCAACGTCCGGGGCGCCGATCTGCAGGGGCATGATCGCGTTCGCGAAGGCGGAGAACAGCGGCGTCGCGAAGAGCAGCAGCATGATCGTGCCGTGCATCGTGAACGCCTGGTTGTACTCGTTCTTCGTGTTGAAGACCTGCATCCCCGGCTCGAAGAGCTCCGCCCGGATGAGGAGCGCCATGATGCCCGCGAGCATGAACCAGATGAACGCGGTGATGAAGTAGAGGTTGCCGATCACCTTGTGATCGGTGCTGGACAACCAGCCCGCGATGACGGCACCGCGTCGCTGCGGGACGACGACGCCCAGCGGCTGTCGGGAGGTCACCCGGGCAGAAACCCCCGGGAGGTTGAAGCTCTCAGCAGCCATCAGTTCTCCTCCTCGTTACTGACGATGGAGTTGGCTTGCACGTGGGCGAGTTCCTCGGCCCCGGCCAGGGTGGTCGGAAGTCCACCGCTCTGACCAGCGGCCTCGAGGTCGTCGAGGTGTTGCTGATACTCCTGCGCGGAGACCACCCGCACGTTGAAGAGCATCTCCGAGTGGTACTCACCGCACAGCTCGGCGCACTTCCCCTGGAATTCACCCTCCTTGGTCGGCGTGACCTGGAACTTGTTCGGGCTGCCCGGGATCGTGTCCATCTTGAACAGGAAGGCGGGGATCCAGAACGAGTGGATGACGTCGCGCGAGTACAAGTGGAACTCGACCGACTCGTTCACCGGCAGGTACAGCGTCGGAAGCTGGTCCTCGACACCGCTGTTGCCCGAGAGATCGGCCTGACGGCCTGTGTCGTAGGCGACCGGGCTGTTCTGCTCGTCCAGGTAGTTGAAGTCCCAGGACCACTTCTTGCCGACGACGTCGATGGTGACGTCCGCTGGTTTCGAGGTGTCCAGGACGGCCTGCTGGTCGCGGGCGGTGTAGTAGAACAGAACGCCCACCATCATGACCGGGACGATCGTGTAGAGGATCTCGATCGGCATGTTGTAGCGGACCTGCGCCGGGAACTCGGGGTCCTTCTTCCGGCGGCGGTAGGCGACGACCGTCCAGATGGTCAGCCCCCACACCAGGATGCCCACGGCGAGCGCCGCGATCCACGAACCGTCCCAGAGCGTGGAGATGCGCCCCGTCATGTTCGTGGCGCCTTTGCTCGCATCAGGGAGGAAGAAGTTGCCGATCGAGGCGTCCGGCCATTCACCGGCGCAGCCTGACAACAGCAGTGCGCTCGTGGCGGCGACTGCGCCGGCGACGAGCGCCTTGTGGGGGCGGCGACGAGGCGTCGCGCCCGAGTCTCGCGTGCCCAACGTCGGCCTTCCCACGGTGCGTGCAGAGAATGGGGACGAAATGGTGCGCCGAACATGTTGTTCCTGTGCACCCTCGTCCCTCTCGGCTGAGACTACCCCCCGTCGTAGCTGTTGGGCCGATCGGGGCGCGCCGAGAATGCCGAGGGGATGGGCAGGGCCGTGGCCTGTCGCCGGAGGACGTCGTAGCGGGAGCGGTCGACCTCTTCCACCCCCAGGGTCGCGAGGTGGTCCGTGCGCCACTGCACGTCGATCAAGCGGCCGGACACCCCGTCCTGACCGAGGAGGTCCGCCAACGCCACCACCGCTGCCTTGGAGGCGTCGGTGACCCGGTGGAACTTCGACTCGGCGGCGAAGAGGCCACCGAGGCTGACCCCGTACAACCCACCCACGAGCTCCCCTGCCGCGAACACCTCGACGCTGTGCGCCCAGCCGAGCCGGTGCAGCCGCGCATAGGCCCTCGCGACGTCCCGGGTGATCCAGGCGCCGGGGCGCGAGGGGTCGGCGCAACCCGCCACCACGTGCTCGAAGGCGGTGTCGACCCTGACCTCGAAGCGTCGCATCGACCGGGCCAGCGAACGGGAGACGTGGATCCGCTCGGGCAGCAGCACACCGCGGGGTTGCGGGGCCCACCAACCGATCGGTCCCCGCCCACCTCCACCCAGACCCATCGGGAAGTACCCGTGGCGGTATGCCTCCACGAGGGTCTCGGGTGCCAGGTCCCCGCCCACGGCCACCAGGTCGTCCCCGGGGTCCGGCACGAGCTCGTCGAAGCCGAACGCAGCCGGGGGCAGGTCCTGGCGCGCTCGCACACCACGGCGCGGTGGGGCCGGACTGGCCCACACGCGAGCGACCCCCGCACCGGTGGGTGCGGGGGTCGAGGGGCCAGGCGTGGTACTCAGGAGCGCCCGATCAGGAGAAGGAGTCACCGCAGGCGCAGCTGCTGCCCGCGTTGGGGTTGTCGATGGTGAAGCCCTGCTTCTCGATCGTGTCGGCGAAGTCGATGGTCGCGCCGGAGAGGTACGGCACGGACATCTTGTCCACGACGACCTCGACTCCGGAGAAGTCGCGCACGGCGTCCCCGTCCAGCGAACGCTCGTCGAAGTAGAGCTGGTAGATGAGGCCTGAACAGCCACCCGGCTGGACCGCGATCCGCAGCCGGAGGTCGTCTCGACCTTCCTGCTCGAGCAGGGTGCGGACCTTAGTGGCGGCCACGGCGGTCAGTTCGACACCGTGGGCGTCGAGGATGGCCGCGTCCGTGGTCTCGGAAGTCGTCGTGGTCATGAGCATCTCCGGATTCACTCGAGGGACAGCGCAAGCTGTCGGCTCGCAACCGTGCGGGTCACGAGATTGTTCCGACACCAGGTTACGTGGCCGGGGCGGTTTACGTGGCCGGGGCGGTCACCGTCGGCTGCAGCGCCGCGAGCCCGTCCAACAGGAGGACCTCCCCAAGGCAAGCGTGCTCGAAGTCACCCAGGTGCAGCGACTCGTTCGCGCCGTGGGCACGTGAATCAGGATCCTCGACCCCGGTGACGAGGATCGCGGCACCCGGGTAGACCTCGGCGAGGTCGGCGACGAACGGGATCGAACCACCCATCCCCATCTCCACGACGCGCTCCCCATAGGCCTCCGTGAAGGCCGCCCGGGCGACGTCGTGCGCGGGCGAACTCGTGTCCGCCGAGAAGGACTGACCGGCGTCACCGTCGACGACCCCGACCCGGGCCCCGAAGGGCGCGTGGGCGAGGAG
>JBPBQU010000385.1:0-7622 GCA_050955085.1 Janthinobacterium lividum
TGGGTGACCTCTCGCGTCACCAGACCAGGGAGGGGACGAGCCGTCACCGGCAACGGCCGCAGAACCACGCCCTCGTGGTCGGCACGGCTGGTGGCGATCAGATCACCCGGCAGCAGTGCCTTCGTCATGCGAAGCACCATGGGCTGATGATGACGGACGGTCCCGGTCGATGCGGGCCTTTTCGCCACCCTCGTCAGGGGTAGATGTCGTGATGGCGCGCAACGATCCAGCGTCGCGACGCCGGGTATCTCGATGATGACGACCCGCTGCTGGATCGCCGCTGGTCGGGCGGGTCGGGACAGCGGTGAGACGCTGGAGTCGTGACGATCCCCTCCACCACTCCTGTCCCGCGCGCCGACGGCCGCGCCGCCGACGAGCTGCGACCCGTCACGATCACCCGCGGGTGGCTCGACCACGCCGAGGGCAGCGTCCTCGTCGAGTTCGGCCGCACCCGCGTCCTGTGCGCGGCCTCGTTCACGGAGGGTGTCCCACGCTGGCGCAAAGGGTCCGGGGAGGGGTGGGTCACCGCCGAGTACGCCATGCTGCCGCGCTCGACCAACACCCGCAGCGACCGCGAGTCGGTCAAGGGCAGGATCGGTGGTCGCACCCACGAGATCTCCCGGCTCATCGGGCGCAGCCTGCGCGCCGTGATCGACACGAAGGCGCTCGGGGAGAACACGATCGTCCTGGACTGCGACGTCCTGCAGGCCGATGGCGGCACCCGCACCGCCGCCATCACGGGTGCCTACGTGGCCCTGGCCGACGCCATCTCCTGGGCCCGGGGGAAGGGCATCGTCAAGGCGTCGAGGCAACCACTGACGGGTTCCGTCAGCGCGGTCAGCGTCGGTGTCGTCGACGGTCGTGCCGTCCTCGACCTGCCTTACGTCGAGGACGTCCGGGCGGACACCGACATGAACGTCGTGGTCACGGGTGACGGGGCGTTCGTCGAGGTCCAGGGCACCGCCGAAGGGACGCCGTTCGATCGCGCCGAACTCGACCTGCTGCTCGACCTCGCCGTCGGTGGTTGCTCGCGATTGGCTGCGCTGCAGATGGAAGCTCTGGAGCGTCAGTTGTGAGAGTCGTGCTCGCAACTCGCAACGCCCACAAGGTCGCTGAACTGCGGGCGGTTCTCACCCCGATGCTGCCCGACGTCGAGGTGCTGGGGATCGACACCTTCGCCGATGCCGGGGTGGAGGTTCCCGAGGTCGCCGAGACGGGCGTCACGTTCGCGGCCAACGCACTCCTCAAGGCCCGCGCCGTCGTCGCCGCGACGGGGGTCGCGGCCATCGCCGACGACTCGGGGATCACCGTCGACGTGCTCGGCGGTGCGCCGGGGATCTTCTCCGCCCGCTGGGTCGGGCGGCACGGTGACGACGCCGCGAACCTGGCCCTGTTGCTCGCGCAGATCGCGGATGTCCCCGCCGAGCATCGCGGCGGGGCTTTCGTCTGTGCGGCCGCTCTCGTGACCCCCGACGGTGGCGAGCACGTCGAGCTGGGTGAGTTGCGCGGGTGGATCACGTCGGCGCCCTCGGGAGGGGGCGGCTTCGGTTACGACCCCGTCTTCGTGCCGGCGGGCTCCGAGCGCACGCTCGCCGAGCACAGCGCGCAGGAGAAGAACGCCATCAGCCACCGGGGTGTCGCCTTCCGGGCGCTCGCACCCCGGATCGCGGCCGAACTCCTGACCGGCAGCGATGTCGTACCCATCCGCCGCGCCCCCGGCTCCGAAGTGCACAGGTGAGGACCGAGGAGAGCGTCGGCGTAGCCGGTGCAGCGGAGGGGAGCACGGGGCGCGAACGTCCGCCCCGTGCCGGCTGGTTCGCCGCGCTCGCCGGAGTCGTCGCTGCGGGTTCGACGTTCGGTGTGGGGCAGTTGATCGCGGGGATCGTCGCCCCCGCCGCTGCCCCCATCGTCGTCGTCGGCAGCGCGGTGGTCGACCGCGTACCGGCGGCTGTGAAGGACTTCGCGATCCGTTCGTTCGGGACGAACGACAAGACGGTGCTGCTCGTGATCATCGCCGCGATCGTGGTGGTACTGGCGGCGCTGGCCGGTGTGCTGGCCCGTCGACGCCTCGCTCTGGGTGTCGGCCTGGTCGCCGTGCTCGGGGTCGTCGCCCTGGTCGCCGCCGCCACCCGCCCGGACGCCACGGCGCTCTCGCCGTTGCCTTCGCTGTTGGGTGCGGCAGCGGGCGCCTTCACGCTCACCTTCCTGATCCGCCGCCTCGCCCGCCCGGCCTCCGACGGCGGGCCACCGCGACGTGTCCTGCTGCTGGGCGGGGTCGCGGCAGCCGCCGCCCTCACCGGCGGCGGTGGTCAGTTGCTCGTGAAGACCCGCACTGCCGCGCAGTCGCGGGCCAAGGTCGTCCTGCCCGCGCCGGCCGACCCGGCCCCGGCCCTGCCGGCGGGTCTCGACCCGGCGGACCTCATCGCCAGCGGTCTGACGACGTACGCCACGAAGACGGATGACTTCTACCGCATCGACACGGCGCTCGTGGTCCCGGAGTTGACGGCCGAGGACTGGACGTTGCGCATCCACGGCATGGTCGAGAAGGAACTCACGCTGACGTTCCAGGATCTGCTGGGTCTACCGTTGCGCGAACGCTGGATCACCCTCACGTGCGTCAGCAACGAGGTCGGCGGTACCTACATCGGCAACGCCAGATGGCTCGGGTACCCGCTGAAGGACCTGTTCGAGCAGGTGGGCATCCGCGCCGGTGCGGACATGCTCTACGCCACCAGCAGTGACGGTTTCACCCTCGGTGCTCCGGTGGCGGAGACCACCGACGGGCGCGACGCCATGCTCGTCGTCGGCATGAACGGTGAACCCTTGCCGAGCGAACACGGTTTCCCGGTGCGAATGGTCATTCCCGGGTTGTACGGCTACGTCTCGGCCTGCAAGTGGGTCACGGACATCGAAGTGACGACGTTCGCGTCGAAGACGGCTTACTGGACCGATCGCGGGTGGGCCGCGAAGGGGCCGATCAAGACCGCCTCGCGCATCGACGTCCCGAAGTCGTTCGCCAAGGTCCGTGCCGGGCGGGTTCCCGTCGCCGGGGTCGCCTGGGCCCAGCACCGCGGTGTCCAGGGGGTGGAGGTCCGTGTCGACCAGGGGGAATGGGTGCCGGCGAAGCTGGTGCCCTCGGTGTCCTCCGACACCTGGTGCCAGTGGGTCTACGACTGGGACGCCTCCGAGGCCGGTAGCCACGTCATCGAGGCCCGCGTCACCGACGCAACCGGGGCGCTGCAGACCGACGAGGTCGCCGCGCCCGCTCCCGACGGCGCCAGCGGTTACGACTCCGTGACGCTGACTGTCAGCTGAAGTCGTTGCGTCCCAGCCCAATCCGAGCTGGTTGCGGTGTCGAATCCCTGAGGTAAGGCCGACCGGGACCCGGTCGGAACTCCGGGGGAGGATTTTCTCGTGCAGCCCATCGCAACGATGCTGGCCGCCGCGGTCTGCGGCGGCAGCGACTCCACGCCAGCTCGTCGCCATCTTGCGGGGACTGCGCGCCGGTTGACCCGGTTGCGACCCGTCGACGGCACCACCCACGTCAGCTGCGGTGGAGTGCAGTCCGCCGCCGCCCCGGCCTACTTCATCGGCACCGTGCTGATGACCCCCGCGTGAGTTCTCGTTCGGAGGAACGAACGGGGTGGCTGAGGCGATGGCTGCCAGCGGAGGTGGGACAGTGGCGGTGATGACCACCTCACGTCCCCGCGCCGCCGGCGCTGCGGAGCGCGGGAGTGCCGATGTGGCGCTGTCCGCCGCTTCCCGCGGTGACCAGGCCGCTTTCGCGAGCTTTTACGACGCGACCGCCGCGATCGTGCACGGCACCGTGCTGCGGGTCCTGCGCGACCCCGCGCAGTCGGAGGAGGTCGTGCAGGAGGTCTACCTCGAGGCGTGGCGCCAGGCCGCGCGCTTCGACCCCGCCCGGGGGAGTGCCCGCAGTTGGGTCGTCACCATGGCCCACCGCCGCGCCGTGGACCGGGTGCGCTCGGCGCAGGCGGCCACGGTGCGCGACGAACGGGCGGGGATCCTCGAGATCGCCGCGTACGACAGTGTGAGCGAGGAGGTCGAGGTGCTCCTGGAACGCGAAGAGGTCGCCCGGGCCCTGGACGAGCTCACACCCGTGCAGCGCGAGGCCGTCGATCTGGCCTACTACGGCGGGCGCACCCATCGTGAGATCGCCGCGGACCTGAAGTTACCGCTGGGGACGGTCAAGACGAGGTTGCGCGACGCCCTCATCCGGTTGCGCGACGTCATGGGGGTCTCGGCATGAGCCCCCGCAGAGAACCCGAGAACCCCGTGCCCGAGATGTCCGAGGAGGACCCGTTGCTCGCCGGTGCCTGGGCGCTGGACGCCCTCGACCACGACGAGCGCACCGCTTACGAACGGCGACTGCGCCGTTTCCCGGTGGAGCGTGCGGAGGCCGACGAGTTGCGCGAGACCGCGGCGCTCCTCGGTGCCGCCACCGCCGCCACTCCTCCCGACCGGGTGCGGATCTCCGTGCTCGCCGCGATCGCCGACACCCCGCAGGAGAGCCCGGCACCGCCGATCATCTCCGAGCTGGAGGTGGCGCGCCACCGTCGTGCCGGCCGTGCGCAGCGGCGCCCTGCTCATGGGGGCCCTGCTCTTGGGGGCCCTGCTCTTGGCGGCCCTGCTCGTGGGAAGTGGGCGCGCTGGAGCGTGCTCGTCGCCGCGGCCGCGGTCGTCGTCGCGGGGGTGGGCATCGGGGTGGGCCTCGACGCGCGCCGCGACGCCGACCAGGCCCGGACCCAGGCCGCCGCGGAGATCGCCCGGCAGCGCGAGGTGACCGACCTCCTCACCGCCCCGGGATCGTCCGTGGTGACGGTCGCGGGTAGGTCCGGTGGGAGTGCGACCGTCGTGCGGCGCGGGTCGCAGGCCGCCGTGCTCACCGCCGCGCTGCCGGCGGTCGGGGCGGGGCAGACCTATCAGCTGTGGCTGGTCACGGGGGATGTCGCGACGTCGGCCGGTCTGCTCGACCCGACGGCTGCGGGCGCGTCGACGACGTTCGTCGCCGACACCCACGGGGCCGGTGCGATCGGCATCTCGGTGGAACCCGCGGGTGGTTCGCAGGCTCCCACCACCACTCCCGTCGTCGTCGCCCCCCTCGGGGCCTGAGCCGGTTCGCGCGGCTGGGGGCGTAATCCCGGTACGCGCCTCGTGGCGCGACGAGGATGCCGATCCGGGGTATTGCCTCAGGTGAGTTGCCGTCGTCGAGGTGCCGGAGGTGAAACTCGCGGGTTGCGTCGACGATCGAGCGGTCTGGATTTCGAGTTCACCGTTTCACCGAGGATTGCTGCGGTGCTCCACCGCGCAGTCCGAAACGGAAACTGCTGAGGGGAACCCGGTTTGGTCGCGACCGGGGTACCCCGGCCAGTCGGTGGGTGTTGCGGTGGTCGGCCCAGGATCTGCCTACCGCGCTGCACGTCGGCGAGGATCGATCGACGGTGCGAGCAGGTGTCTCGGTGCGGAAGGCGGGACTCGAACCCGCACGCCCGGAGGCACAGGAACCTAAATCCTGCGTGGCTGCCAATTACACCACTCCCGCTTGCCTCGACAGCGTAACCGCTCGGTCATCCTCTCAGTCGTCGATGCCCAGCTCCCGGCGGAGCTTCGCCACATGGCCCTTGGCCCGTACGTTGTACTGCGCCACAGCGACGACACCCTCCGGGTCAACGACCACCGTCGAGCGGATCACCCCGATCGAGGTGCGGCCGTAGTTCGTCTTCTCACCCCACGCGCCGTAGGCCTCGAGGAGGGTGTGGTCGGGGTCGGAGAGCAGCGGGAAGGTCAGCGAGTCCCGTTCGGCGAAGCTCGCGAGTTTGGCGAAGGGGTCCTTGGAGACCCCCAGCACGCGGTGACCGGCGGCGTCGAGCGCATCGAGGGAGTCGCGGAAGTCGCAGGCCTGCGAGGTGCAGCCGGGGGTCATCGCGGCGGGGTAGAAGTACACCACCACGTGCTGCCCCCGCAGCTGCGACAACGTGACGCTGCTGCCGTCGTGGGCGGTGCGGGTGAAGTCGGGGGCGAGGTCGCCGGGCGCGAGGCGGTCGATCACCTCGCCAGGCTAGTCGTCGCTGCTGCGTCGCCGTGGTGTCGTCGGCGCGTCGGACGCCCGCTCGGGTGTGCACCCGGCGGGCTCCGGTACGGTTCGCGGACGACCGGGCAGCATTCCCCGGGTCCACGAGCCAGACGAAGACCATAGGGGATCCCCCCGGAGGGCAGGAGGTGGCCGTGACGGCCAGCGACGGCAAGGCCCAGATCACGACGACGGACCCCCGCGCGCTCGAGCGTGAGGTGGAGCTGCGACGTACCCAGTTGGCGGGGACGATCGACGAGCTGAGCGCCAGGTTGCAACCTGCGGCGATCAAGGATCGTTCGATCGCGGCAGCCAAGGTGAAGGTGACGGCGTTCGCGACCGCGCCGGACGGTTCGCTACGAGTCGAGCGTCTCGCGGCCGTCGGTGCCGCGGTTCTCGGTGTCACGACGCTGTTGATCGTGCGCGCCATCCGCAGGCGCCGCTGAGACGGAATCGACAGCCGGCGCAACCAGCACACCGCACGACCAGCGCCCCTCGTCCCCACCGGGACGGGGGGCGCTAGCGTTCCCGCCGTGACCCCCGCGCCCGACCCCGACCGCCTTCCCGTCCGCATGCTGCACGACCGTGTCCTCGTCGCCGCCGACGAGGCGGGGGAGCGGACGTCCAACGCGGGCCTGGTCATCCCGGCGACCGCCGCCGTCGGACGCCGGTTGTCGTGGGCGTCGGTGATGGCGGTCGGGCCGCACGTGCGCCAGGTGGAGAGCGGGGACCGTGTCCTGTTCGACCCCGAGGACCGCGCCGAGGTCGACCTGCACGGGACGGGTTACCTGCTGTTGCGCGAACGTGACCTGCACGCCGTCGCCGCCCCCCGGGTCGAGGACGGACAGACGGGTCTGTACCTCTGAACGGCACCGGCGGGATCGCGCGCCGCAACGCCCGCTACACCCCACTGGACACCGAGGGTCCGCTGCCCTGGGACATGGTGGCGGCCATCCCCAGGATTCGCCGCGCACCGCACGAGTTCCTTGCCGACGTCGTCACCCGCTTCGGTGACACGGCGGCGATCCCGTTGCCGCACAAGCCTGTCCTTGTGCTCAACGATCCCGCGGGGGTCCGCCGGGTGCTCGTGGACAACGCCCGCGGGTACGGCAAGGCGACCATTCAGTACACGGCGCTGGCGACGGTGACCGGGCCCGGGCTCCTCGCCAGCGACGGTCCCACCTGGCGAAGCCACCGTCGTACCGTCCAGCCCGCTTTCCACCACGGTTCCCTCGACGACGTCGCCCGCCATTCCGTCGCGGCCGCGGCCCGGTTGCGCGCCGAGGTCGACGCGCTGGCGCCCGGAACGCCCCTCGACGTCCTCGACGCGATGTCACGCGCAAGTCTCGAGGTCGTCGGTCACACCCTCGCAGCGGCCGACCTCTCCGGGGTCGCGCAGCGACTGGTGCAGGCCGTGGGCCGGGCGCTGGAACTCGTCGTCGCCCGCGCCCAGTCCCCCGTCCCCGCCCGCTGGCCGACCCCGTCGCGTCGTGCGCTGCGCCGGGTGGTGGCCACGATCGACGAGCTGTGC
>JBPBQU010000386.1:0-7583 GCA_050955085.1 Janthinobacterium lividum
CGAGCGCCCGGGCGGCGGCCGCGATGTCGGGGTCGTCGCTCACGCAGAGCACGAGCGCGACACCGGGGGTGGCGAGAGCAGCCTGCAGGCAGTCCAGGGCCATCGCCGTCGCCAACGTCCGCCGCTGCGCCGGTGGGAGATCGAGACGGGTCTTCGCCTCGGCCCCACCCTTGACGGGCACCACGACCCGCCAGACACCGCGCTTCACCACCGGGCGAGTGTCTCCCACGACTCCTCCTGCCGGGAGCGCACCCCACCTGGGCACCTACCCTGCTGCTGTGAGCACCCCCACCGCGGCGACCGGCGCGGCCCCCGCCTCGGCCACTTCCCCGGACATCTCGCGGCGCACCCTGCCGGGGCGTCGTGTCGTGCGCACGGCGGTGACGGCGGACGTCCTCGACGTCTCGGAGCACGCGGACGTGGTGGGCGACGCGGCCGCGGGTGCGGTGGTCACGTTCGCGGGGGTCGTGCGCGATCACGACCACGGTCGGGGAGTGCGGGAGCTGGAATACACCGCTCATCCCAGCGCGGGGGACGTCCTGGCCGTGGTGGTCGCCGAGGTCGTGGCCGACAGTGCGGTGGACGCGGTCGCGGTCAGCCACCGACTCGGGCACCTCGCCGTCGGGGACGTCGCGCTCGCCGTGGCGGTCTCGGCGGCGCATCGGGGTGAGGCCTTCGCGGCCTGTGCGCGCCTGGTCGACGAGGTCAAGGACCGCCTCCCGGTCTGGAAGCACCAGCTCTTCAGCGACGGCAGCGCCGAATGGGTGGCCTGCCCCTGAGGGGTTTAATCTCCTGCGGTGTCCGACCTCCTGCTCGCGCTGCGGACCGCCACCTCCCGACCGCACGACCTCACCGATGCCGATGCCATCACGCTGCTGGGGGCCGACGGGTCGGCGCTGGCGGAGCTCTGCGCGATCGCGGACTCCGTGCGCGCCGAGCAGGCGGGTGAGATGCTGACGTTCGTCGTCAACCGCAACCTCGACACCGGACGCGTCGGGCACGCCACCCCCACCAGTCGCGCCCTCGTGCACGACCTGGTCGTGGAGGCCGCGGAGCTCGGTGCCACCGAGGTCTGCGTGCAGGGGCCGTTGCCCGCGGGCGCTCCCGACGACGGTTACCTCGACCTCGTCTCGGTGATCACCGACGCGGTCCCCGGGATCCACCTGCACGCCTTCCGCCCGGGTGAGGTCGCCGACGCCGCGCGACGGCTCGGGGTCACCCCCCGGCGTTTCCTCGAGAAGGCCCGCGACGCGGGGCTCGGGTCGGTGCCCGGGACGGGTGCGAAGATCCTCGACGACGGGGTGCGCACGGTCCTCAACGGTGGACGCCCCGACCTGCCCGTGCAGCAGTGGGTGGAGTTGATCACGACCGCGCACGAGGTGGGGTTGACCTCGACCGCGACGCTCGTCTACGGCCATGTCGAGACGCCCGCCCAGCAGGTCGCGCATCTGCGGACGCTGGCCGGGATCGCCCGGCGCACGCGAGGCTTCACCGAGTTCATCGCCCTGCCGTTCGTGCCGCCGCCGGCTGCCCTGCCCCCGGGTTCGCGCCCCGGGCCCTGCGCGCGGGAGTCCCTGGCGGTGCACGCCGTCTCGCGGCTGCTGCTCATCGGTGCGATCGACCACGTACAGGCGGCCTGGACCAAGCTCGGGATGGACCTCGCCCTGCAGGTGCTGCGCGGCGGTGCGGACGACCTCGGCGGGCTGCTGCTGGACGGTGTCTTGGACCCCTCGGCGGGTCAGGAGCAGGGTCTGCACCTCACCCGCGCCGACGTCGACCGGGCCGCGGGTGCGCTGGGACGGCAGGTGCGGCAACGCAGCACGCGCTATGGCGACGCCATGGCGCTGCGCCCGTGACCCAGGATCCGGGGGGTGATCGCGCTGGGGAGGTGGGGGCTCGCGAACGCGTCGACGTCCTCGTCGTGGGTGCGGGTTTCGCTGGTCTCGGGGCGGCGTTGCGCCTGGCGCGACGCGGGCGGGAGTCGTTCGTCGTCCTCGAACGCGGTGACGACGTCGGCGGGACCTGGCGGGACAACACCTACCCCGGGGTGGCAAGTGACGTTCCGGCGCATCTGTACTCGTTCTCCTTCGCGCCCCGCTCGGACTGGTCGCGGGTGTTCGCCCCCGGGGCGGAGATCCAGGACTACCTGCGTGCGTGCGGGCGCGAGGTCGCGGCTCACGTGCGGTTGCGCACCGAGGTGCGCCGGGCCCGCTGGGACGAGGACGAACTGCGCTGGCACGTCGAGACGACCCGCGGACGATTCTCGGCGGGGGTCCTCGTCCTGGCGGCCGGCCGGCTCACCGAACCCAGGATCCCGGACCTACCCGGGTTGGCGGACTTCGACGGACCCGTGTTCCACACCTCGCGCTGGGAGCACGGGGTCGACCTCACCCGGCTGCGGGTGGCCGTCGTGGGGACGGGGGCCTCGGCCGTACAGGTTCTCCCGCGGCTGGCGGGCAGCGTCCGCGGGCTCACGGTGTTCCAGCGCAGTGCGCCCTACGTCGTCCCGCGCGACGACGCGGCCTACTCACCTCGGCAGCGCGCGGAGTTCGCCCGGGCCCCGGAGCGGGCCCGGGAACTGCGCGAGCAGATCTTCATCGACCTGGAACAGGGGGTCGGGGCACGACGAGCGGTCCCGCACCTGGTGGAGGCGTTTCGTCACCGGGCGTTGGAGCACCTGCGGCGTCAGGTGGGCGATCCGGTGCTGCGGGCGGCGCTGACCCCCGACTACGAGGTGGGGTGCAAGCGGGTCCTGCTCTCCGACGAGTTCTACCCCGCCCTGCAACGCCCCGGGGTGGAACTCGTCCCCGCTGCACTGCAACGCTTCGAGGGTTCGACGGCCGTCGCGGGCGACGGTTCGCGGCGAGAGGTCGACGCCGTCGTGCTGGCCACCGGTTTCCACGCCAGTGAGCAGCCGTACGCCCATCTGGTGCTGGGTCGGGCGGGGAGGACGCTGGCGCAGGAGTGGGCGGGTGGGATGGTCTCGCACGCCTCGACCGTGGTGCACGGGTTTCCGAACGCCTTCGTGCTCGACGGCCCGAACGCGAGCCTCGGCCACAACTCGGCCGTGCACGTCATCGAGAGTCAGCTCGGTTACCTGGTGGGGGCGCTCGACCATCTCGCGCTCACGGGATCACCGCTGGAGGTGAGCGCGGCAGCGCAGCTGGCGTACACCGATGACATCGACCGGATGGCCCAGGACTCCGTCTGGGTCCGGGGTGGATGCACGAACTGGTACGTGGACCCGCGCAACGGTCGGTTGACCTTGTTGTGGCCCGACACCGCGGCGGCGTTTCGGGAGCGCAACGGAACCTTCGACCCGCAGCCCTTCGTCACCGGCTGATCGTGCCTCAGCCGCCGGCGAAGGGAGGTAGCACGTCGAGCACCGACCCGGCGGGCAGCGGGTCCTCACGCCGGGCGGCGACGGCGTCGAGCAGGAAGCTCGACGCCGCCAGCACCCGCGCGAGATCGTCGCCGTGGGTGACGGCGAGCTGTTCGAGCAGAGCGCCGACCGTCCCCGGGGAGTCCCACTTCTCCTCCTCGGTGCCCGCGGCGTGTGCCGCGCCGGCGAAGTAGCGGACGAGGACGGTCCCACCCTCGCCTGCGCCCGGGGCCACGGTCAGCCTCCGATCGCGCTCATGGGGCGGGTGGGGTGCAGGAAGTTCTCATCGTCGATGTCGTGGCCGGGCAGCTTGCCCCACATCGCCGCGCGCCAGCTGGCGGCGAGGTCGGCGTCATCGGCACCGGCCCGCATCCGATCGCGCAGGTCTGTCTCCGAGCTGGAGAACAGACACGTCCGCACCTGACCGTCGGCTGTGAGGCGGGTGCGGTCGCAGTCACCGCAGAACGGCCGGGTGACCGCGGCGATGATGCCGACGGTCCCGCGGCGTCCCGCGGCGTCGGTGACGTCCCACGTCTCGGCCGGTGCGGCACCACGAGCCGTCTCGGGGCGGGGGAGCACGCTGAACTCGCGATCGAGGGCGCTGAGGATCTCCTCGGCCGTGATCATGTCCTCCCGTCGCCAGGTGCCGTGCGGGTCCAGCGGCATCTGCTCGATGAATCGCAGTCGATAGCCCCCGTCGAGGGCCCACCGCAGCAGGTCACCCGCCTCGTCGTCGTTGGTGTCACGTAGCAGGACGCTGTTCACCTTCACCGGGGCGAGGCCCGCAGCCGAGGCCGCCTGCACCCCTGCGAGGACGTCGGCGAGCCGGTCGCGGCGGGTGATTTCGGCGAAGCGGTCGGCGCGAAGGGTGTCGAGGGAGACGTTCACCCGCGTCAATCCCGCTGCGGCCAACGCGGACGCCCGGCGTGCCAACCCGATGCCGTTGGTCGTAAGCGAGGTCCGGACCGGTTCACCGGCCGGGGTCCGCAGTGCCGTGGTGGCCGCGACGATGTCTTCGAGGCCTTTGCGCAGCAGGGGCTCACCCCCGGTGAAGCGCACCTCGTGGACGCCGAGGTCGCGCACCGCGAGCGTCACGAGGCGGATGACCTCGGCGTCGTCGAGCACGCTGGGCCGGTCCAGCCACGGCAACCCCTCGGGAGGCATGCAGTAGTGGCAGCGCAGGTTGCAGCGGTCGGTCAGGGAGACGCGCAGGTCACCCGCCGTGCGGCCGTGCTGATCGAGCAGTGGCCCGGTGCTGAAGCGGCGGCGGGCCGCGGGGTCCACCTCGTGGGAACGCCGCAGTCCAGGCACCCCGAGGTTGATGGTCATGGGTCAGAGCCTAAGCGGCGGCAGGGGACCCAGCCCACGGCACGCTGGGTCCATTCACCATCGGCAACGATTCGGTTGCAGTGCGTCAAGTGGCCGCGCACTTCTGCCGACGTCTGAGCTACAGTCAAAGGTGAACAGAAGATGAACGCGAGATGCCGGGTGGGGAACATGACGACGACCGATTTCACCAGCGTGACCAATGAGGACGCCACCGCGAACTGCCCCACCCCGACGTGGGTGACGGTCCAGGACGCCCGGGGCCGTCAGCGCCTGGAGATGCGCTGGCAGATCGTCAGCGCCCACGTCGAGGCCCACGTCGAGGTGGCGCGAGCCGCCTGAGCGGGCCGGCTGGAGCGGTCGGTCCGGGCCGGCGACCCCGGGCCGCGGTGCAGGGGTCAGACGGTGAACATCCGGGCGTTGGACGCCTCCACGTCGGCGTACTGCTGCCCGGCCTGAGCGAGAGCCCGCTGGATCTCCTCCAGCGACAACCGCACCCGGTCCTGGGTCGCGCGCCACTGCGCACTCAGGGCCTGGAAGCCGGTGGCCGCCTGCCCCTTCCAGCACGACTCCAGGTCGAGCAGGTGACGCATCATCCCCTCGACCTCGGCCGCCAGGTTGGTCGCCGACGTCGAAACCGCGGCACTGGCCTGCTCGACGCGTGCACTGTCGACCTCGAACCTGCTCATGGGATCCTCCTCCCGCGGGACGTACCCGCGGTGTCGTGGGGTCTGCGGTGCGGACGTTTCTCGTCTGCTGCGGTGCCCCGGTAGGCAGGAAGCTAGGCGTTCGGGGGGATCGAGTGCGGCCGTCATCCACAGGCAGGACCGGACGGAGCCGACGCCCGGGGCTGTGGACACCGCGATGAGCATCCTCGTGGACAGTGCGCAGTACCCCGCTCACGGTCGGTTGTGGGCGCACCTCGCCAGTGACACCTCGCTCACCGAGCTGCACGATGTCGCGGCTCGGCTCGGGGTGCCCCGCCGAGCCTTCGAGGGCGACCATTACGACGTCCTCGCCGACGTCGTCACTGCGGCGCTCGGCCTCGGAGCCGAGCAGGTGAGCACCCGCGAACTGCTGTCGCGGGTGCGCGCCGCCGGGTTGCGCACCCCGAAACGCCGGGGGGAGCGGGTCTTCTCGACCACCATGACGGCGCAGGGTCGAGTCGACGTCGTCCGGGCCGCGATCGTCCCCCTCCCGCACGGGGCGCACCGTGTCGTGCGTCTGCACGCCGGTGGAGTCGTCCTGGAGTCGGGGGACCTGCCCGAGGTCACCGGCCTCGGAGCTCGTCGCGTTCTCGGTTTCCGGCGCCGCTGGGGCCGGGTGGGCGGGGAGACGGTCGTCGTTCACGACGGTCTGCTGCTCGACGGATCGCCCCGTCCGGACCAGCTGTCGGCCGTCGCCGTAGACCTCGCCGTCGACCGGGTGCTCGGGCCTCGGGCGCAGCCCTGGTGGCGGGTCCTGCTGGAGGACCTGCACCCCTGGGACTGACCCGCCGCGACGCCCCCGCGATCCGTTGGGTTCGCAGGGGCTGACCCGTGCGCGCGAGACGCCGCGTCGCGGTGGCTCAGCTGGCGGGACGGGCCGTCAGCGTCGCGGTGAGGGTCTGCTCCTGGCCGTTCCGGACGACGGTCAGCTTCGCTTCGCTGCCCACCGCCTTGCCGCGGATCGTCGCGGTCAGTGATTCGTAACCGTCGGTGGCCTGGGAGTCGACGGCCGTGATGACGTCGCCCGTCTGCACCCCCGCGTCGGCGGCCGGGGTCCCGCTGTCCACGGCGGCCACCTGCGCGCCCGTGCGGGTCGCCCCGTTCGCGGTCACGGTGGCGTCCTGTTGGGTCAGGCTGACCCCGAGCCACGCGTGCTGCGCGGTGCCCGACGTCACGAGCTGGTCGGCGATCATCTTGACCTCGTTCGCCGGGATCGCGAACCCGAGGCCGATGCTGCCCGATTGCGTCGCGGAGGAGGTGTCGCTGAGGGAGGCGATGGAGGAGTTGATGCCGATGACCCGTCCCGAGGAGTCGAGCAGTGCGCCACCGGAGTTGCCCGGGTTGATGGCCGCATCGGTCTGGATCGCGTTGGTGGCGACCGTCTCGGCCGTCGTCTGCTGCTGCTGCTGCCCGAAGGGGTTTTGCTGGGATTCCGAACTGCTCTCGGCTTCGGTGACCACGGGGCGGTCGAGCGCCGACACGATGCCGGTGGTCGCACTCCCGGCAAGACCCAGCGGGTTGCCCAGGGCCATCACGGCCTGACCCGCGACGACCTTGTCGGAGTCGGCGAACGTCGCGGCCTTGAGGTCGCTCGGCGGGTTGTCCAGTTTGATGACCGCGATGTCGGTGGCCGGGTCGGTGCCCACGATGGTCGCGTTGAACTCGCGCCCGTCGGACAGCGTGACGGTGATCTTGGCGGCGGTGCCCGCGCCGGTCACCACGTGGTTGTTCGTCACGATGCGCCCGGAGGTGTCCAGGACGATGCCGGATCCCTCACCCTCGGCGGTGCCCGACGCGACCGTCACCGACACCACGCTGGGGGACACCGCGTCCACCACGGACTGCCAGTTCACCGTGGTCTCGCTCACACCCTGGATGGGGGCGCTGCTCGAACTCGCGGCGGAGGACACGGTGCCGGATCCGCCACCGTCGTTGTGGCCGAACGCGCCGACGAGACCGGCGGTGAGGCCGGCCGCGGCGAGCGCGGCGACGACGGCCGTGCCGCCCAGGGCCAACCACCCCGGACGCTTGCCCGGACCCCGGCCGCCACCGCCACCGCCACCACCGCGACCGTCGTCGGAACCACCGGGGGGAGTCGGGCCACCAGGGGTCGCCCACGGGTCGTGCTGCTGCTGGGCGTAACCCGGGTACGTCTGGTGGCCGTGCGC
>JBPBQU010000387.1:0-7208 GCA_050955085.1 Janthinobacterium lividum
GCGTGGTTACGGCGCGGAGGTCGTGACGTACGACCGTTACACGGGGGATCGGGTCGCGTTGGGCAATGCCCTCGCCCTCGAGCGCGGTGCGACGATCGTCCCGCCCTACGAGCACCACGGAATCATGGCCGGGCAGGGGACGGCGGCTCTGGAACTCTTCGAGGACGCGGGCCAATTCGACGTCCTGCTCGTCCCCGTCGGTGGCGGGGGTCTGATGGCGGGTAGTTCCACGGTGGCAAGAGCTCTGCACCCCGCAACGCGCGTCGTCGGTGTGGAACCTCTCGAGGGCGACGACACGTTGCGCTCGTTGCGTGCGGGTCACCGCGTTCGCGTCGACGTGCCCCGCACCATCGCCGACGGATCAGCGGCCGAAACCCCTGGTGAACTCACGTTCGCGGTCAACTCGCGTCGGGTTGACGACATCGTCCTCGTGAGCGATGCGGAACTGCGGGCGGCCCTGGTGTACGCCTTCGACGTCCTCAAGGTGGTGCTCGAACCCTCGGGGGCGTGTGCACTGGCGGCGGTCCTGTTCGGCAAGGGTTTCGAGCGTGGGCAGCGGGTAGGGGCGATCCTCTCCGGTGGCAACGTCGGGGCTGCCCGGTTCCGCGAACTCACGGCTCCCGATCAGGACGTCGCACTGCTTCCGGGACCCGCCTGATCCTCACCCGGAATCTCGTCCGGAACGGGGTTCTCGTTGCTCAAGCAGGTGTAGGACCGCGCCGATGCCTGGGTGGTCGGTGACACTGTGTTCCGACGATGAGACTGGAGGAGCCAACCCGTGTCCAAGCCCCGCGCTTTCGCCGCCGTCGTCCTCAGTGGTGCCGTCCTGATCGGCGGGGTTTCCTCCGTCGTGCTGGCTCCGGCCGCGTCGGCTGCCCCCAAGGCCACGTCTGTCATTTCCACCACGTCTGTCATTTCCACCACGTCTGTCACTTCCACCACCACTGTCACCTCCGGTGGCACCGGTGGCACCGGTCATCTCCGCTCCTCCACCGACGGCCACCTCCGCTCCACCACCCTGGGCCACTTGCGCTGATCGGGCGGCGCGCTCGCAGCTGGCGCCACCCATAGGTGTCGTGGGGCAAAATAGGAGCATGGCCAGGATCGAGGACTACGCACTGCTCGGCGACCTCCACACCGCCGCGTTGGTGGATCGAACGGGTTCGATCGACTGGCTGTGCTTCCCACGTTTCGACTCACCGGCGTGTTTTGCCGCACTTCTCGACACCCCGGACGCCGGCCGTTGGCGCCTCGGCCCCAGCGGAGGTGCCACCACCTGCACCCGACGTCGCTACCGCGGGACGTCCCTCGTCCTCGAGACCGAATGGGACACCCCCGACGGCACCGTCCGGGTGACGGACTTCATGCCACCGCGCGGCAGTCATCCCGACGTCATCCGCATCGTGGAGGGCCTCGAGGGTGAGGTCCGCATGAGCTCGGAGCTCGCGTTGCGCTTCGACTACGGCTCCATCGTCCCGTGGGTCCGTCGGCGCGGTGACGAGCTCGAAGCCATCGCCGGCCCCGACTCGGTGTGGTTCTGGTCCACGACCGAGATCGAGGGACGCGACCTGACCTCGGTGTCCGACTTCACGGTGACCGAGGGGGAGAAGGTCCCCTTCGTGCTGACCTGGGGTCGCAGCCACGAGGAGATGCCGCACCGCCCCAACCCGTACCACGCGCTGCAGGACACCCTGGAGTTCTGGGACGAGTGGAACCGTTCGGAGACGCCCGAGGGTCACTGGGACGAAGCCGTCACCCGCTCCCTCGTCGTGCTCAAGGCCATGACCTACGCGCCGACGGGCGGAATCGTCGCGGCGGTCACGACGTCACTGCCCGAGGAGCTCGGTGGTTCCCGCAACTGGGACTACCGCTACTGCTGGCTGCGCGACGCGACCTACACGTTGCAGGCGATGCTGCTCTCCGGCCACCTCGAGGAGGCCGAGGCGTGGCGCGCCTGGTTGCTGCGCACCGTGGCCGGCGATCCGGGTGACCTGCAGATCATGTACGGCCTCGACGGTGCGCGCCGGCTGCCGGAGATGGAACTGTCCTGGCTGAAGGGTTACGAGAGCTCCTCTCCCGTACGGATCGGGAACGCGGCGGCCGGGCAGCTCCAACTCGACGTGTGGGGTGAGGTCCTCGACAGCCTCTTCCTGGCCCGGCAGGCGGGTCTGGAGAAGGAGGAGGACTCCTGGAACCTGCAGAAGTCCCTCATGCATCACCTCGAGGCACGCTGGCAGGAACCCGACAACGGTCTGTGGGAGATGCGGGGTGACCGCCGGCATTTCACCCACTCCAAGGTGATGGCCTGGGTCGCGGCCGACCGCATGGTTCGCAGCGTGGAGGAGTTCGGTCTGCCGGGGCCGGTGCAGCGGTGGCGCCGGGTGCGTGCGGAGATCCGCGCCGACATCCTGGAGAACGGGGTGTCCCCGACGACCGGGACGTTCACCCAGTCCTACGGTTCCGACGCCCTCGACGCGAGCCTCCTGTTGATCCCGCGCGTGGGTTTCCTCCCGTTCGACGATCCCCGCGTCGTCGCCACCGTCGAGGCGATCCAGCGTGACCTGACGCAGGACGGGCTTGTCCTGCGCTACCGCACCGAGGAGGCCGGGGACGGCCTGCCGGGTGCGGAAGGGGTTTTCCTCGCCTGCTCCTTCTGGCTCGTGGACGCCCTGCACGGCATCGGCCGCACGCCGGAGGCAGTTGCGCTCTTCGAACGGTTGTTGTCGCTGCGCAACGACGTCGGTCTGCTCGCGGAGGAGTACGACCCGGTCTCCGGGCGTCAACTCGGCAATTTCCCGCAGGCGTTCAGCCACTTCCCGCTCGTCGTCGCCGCGCACCACCTCGCGAGCAGTCCTGCGGGCGGGCGCAGCGACGAGTCGCAACCAGAGCCCGCGAGTGCGATCGGTGCTCAGTAGTCGTGGTGCGGCAACACCTCGGTCAGGTCGACGCAGTGCAGTCCTGATTCGGGGGCGGAAGCCGCCCAGTGCGGGGGGATGGTCATGAGGTATCGGGACAACGCGAGCCTGGACACGGGGAACGTCGAGGACCGTCGCGGAGGCGGGGGCGGTCGGGCGTTGGCCCTGAAAGGCGGTGGCCTCGGGTTCGTGGGGGTGATCGTGGTCGTCCTGCTGCAAGTCCTCGGTGGTGGAGATGGTTCGGGTGGGGCCTCGGCCGATCCGTCCAGGTCCGTTCTCGACCAGCTCGGTGCCGGCCAGAGCACAAGTTCCGATGACCTCGGGGCGTCGTGTCGGACCGGGGCCGATGCGAACGCCCACGAGGAGTGTGCCCTCGTGGCCGACATCGAGTCCGTGCAGGACTACTGGACCGGGGTGCTGGGCAGTCGATACGCCGCGGTCGACACGGTGTTCTTCTCCGGGTCCACCCAGACGGGTTGTGGGGCGGCGTCGTCGGGGACGGGTCCGTTCTACTGCCCCGGTGACCAGTTGGTGTACGTCGACCTGTCGTTCTTCGACGAACTCCGTAGCCGGTTCGGGGCCGAGGGTGGCGGGTTCGTCAACGCCTACGTCCTGGCCCACGAGTACGGCCACCACGTACAGGACCTGCTCGGGACCTCCGCTGCGGTACAACCTGCTGACATCGGGCCCGAGAGCGGCAGCGTCCGGTTGGAACTGCAGGCCGACTGCTACGCGGGGACGTGGGCCAATCACGCGACCACGATCCCCGACGACTCGGGCGCCCCGCTCATCAGCGAGGTCACCGACGACGACGTCTCGCGGGCCCTGGACACAGCCGCCCGCATCGGCGACGACTTCATCCAGACCAATCTCGGGGACGGCAGCACCGACCCCGGTTCTTACACGCACGGAACCTCGCAACAGCGCCAGCGCTGGTTCACCACCGGCTACCGGAGCGGGGACCCCTCGCAGTGCGACACCTTCGCGGCCGCCGACCTGGGGTGATGCGCGTCCGGCACGCGTAGCACGAGGAATCAGTCCGCGACGGTGACGTCCACCCGGTCGGTGTAGAACGCGACGAAACCCGCTATCCCGGCGACGGCCGGAGATGCCTGCTGGTAGCTCCACACCGCGTCGGTGAGTTCCGTCCCGTCGACGACGAGCGAGTAGTACGAGGCCTCGCCCTTGTAGGGGCACCAGGTCGTCGTCGCACTGCGCCGCAACAGGGCGGCGTCGACATCGGCCAGCGGAACGTAGTACGCGGGCGGGTAGGTGGACTCCTGCAGGGTCAGGGCGCCGGTCGACTCCGCGACGACGGTTTCACCGACCCGAGCCACCACGCGGTGTCCGGTGGGGGACACGGTGATGGGGTGGTCGGGGCCGGGTGTTCTGCGTGCACGCGTCTCGGTACTCATGGCGACGCCAACACCTGTGACCGGGTGACTGTTCCGGACGGTCGGTGACGCAACTGCGTGACCCCACCGTCACGGCGGCGGCTCTCGGGCGTTGCCGGGTAGTTCTCGGGGAACGCGTGGTCGAGCGGGGGTCACGGGTTGGAGGGCCAACGCGTACCGGTCGGCAACTGACCCGGTTCGTCGACGTCACGCCGCGATCCGTCGAGGGCGACCCAACGCACCTGCGCACCCCCGCCCGAGAACAGCGCCTTCAACCCGGACCCGTCGGCCGCGAGCTCGCGGGCCCGCCCGAAGTGTTGGCGGCCCAGGACGACGGGGTGCCCACCGCGACCGGGTGTTCCGGCCCGCACGAGGGCATCAGGTGACACGTTCGCCAACACGGCCTCGATGTGCGCGGCGACGACGTCAGGCAGGTCCACGAGCGTGAGCAGGAGGGCGTCCGCGTCGGTGAACCGGGCGTGGTCGATGGCCCGGACGATCCCCCGCCCCTGGCCCAGCGACCAGTCCGCCACGTCGAGGGCGCCGACCTCGGCGGGCAGCGTCGCGCGCACGGCGGCGGCCTGCGCCCCCACGCTCACCACGACCTCCGTGCACCCTCCCGCCAGCAGCACACCGCCCGCACGCGCGGCCCAGCTCGTGCCGTCCGCGGTGCGCAGCAGGGCCTTGGGCACACCCATCCGCCGCCCCTCACCGGCGGCGAGCACCACCCCGAGCGTCCGCACCCCAGGATCGAACCATGTTTCCGTGAGGTTTCCGACCCCGTCCGCGGATCGTGGCGACGCAGGGATCCACCGGGGCGTCCCCGCTGCCGGTGTGAACTTCCGGCGCACCGGGTGCGCCGAGGCGATCGGGCTCGGGTGAGACTGGTGGGGTCTGCCCCGACCGAGGGGCCGAGGGGGAGGAGGCAGCTGTGGGCAGGACCGAGGCGCAGGACACGGGAACCACCGTTCTCGACGGTATGCCGGACGGGGATCTTCGTGTCCTCCTGCTGGGCTGCTGCGACGCGCCGTCGTGGGCGGACGCGATGCTCGCGCGGCGCCCCTTCGGGACGGCGGCCCGGTTGCTGGCCGCCGCCGAGGACGAACTCCGGTCGACGTCTGAGGCCGATGTCGACACCGCGCTGGCGGCGCACCCGCGGATCGGTGCGAAACCCACCGGTGCGGACTCCCGGCGGGAGCAGTCGGCGGCGCTGGCGGGGGATCCCGCGGTGCTCGCGAGCCTGGCCACGGGTAACCGCGAGTACGAGGCCCGCTTCGGTCACGTCTACCTGGTGTGCGCGTCCGGACGGAGCGCCGAGGAACTATTGGCCGTGCTGCGCTCCCGCCTGGGCAACGACCCCGGGACCGAACGCCGCGTCCTGCGTGGGGAACTCGTGGCCATCACGCTCCTGCGGTTACAACGTGCGCTGGACAGTGCTGACAAGGGTGCAGCACCGGACGGTGGCGTATGACGAGCCTCTCGACGCATGTCCTGGACACCACCACCGGAACTCCTGCGGCCGGTGTCGGGCTCGTCCTCACAGCTGAGGACGGTCGTGTTCTCACCTCGGCGCTCACCGACGAGGACGGCCGCGCCCGGCTCGCAGACTCCCTGCTTCCCGGGACGTATCGGCTCACGTTCGCCACGGGTGAGTTCTTCGCCGCGGCCGGGACGGAGGTGTTCTACCCGGAAGCGGTGGTGGCCTTCGTCGTCCGTCCGGAGCGGGACCACCTGCACGTCCCGTTGTTGTTGTCCCCGTTCGCCTATTCCACCTACCGAGGGAGCTGACCATGGGCATCGTGCTCGCCGGCCACCAGTACGGCAAGGCCGAGAACCGCGTCGTGCGGTTCCAGCGCGACCGCGCACGCCACGAGATCATCGACCTCAACGTCACCTCCACGATGCGCGGTGACTTCGCCGCCGCCTACCTCGAGGGTGATCAGACGAAGGTCCTCCCGACGGACACGCAGAAGAACACCATCTACGCGTACGCGAAGGAGAAAGGTGTCGAGAGCATCGAGGCCTACGGGATCGACCTCGCCCGCCACTTCGTCGACGACGTCGAGCCCATCAGTGGTGCGCGCATCGACATCGACTCCTACCTCTGGACCCGCGCCATCGTCGACGGCGTGGAGCACGACCACACCTGGACCCGCACGGGCAGCGAGATCCGCACGGCGGCCGTCACCGTGCAGGGAAAGGGTTCCGGGCAGGAGACCCACGTCGTCGCGGGTTTGAAGGACTTCACGGTGCTGAAGTCCACCGGGTCCTCGTTCAAGGGCTTCCTGGTCGATGAGTACACGACGCTGGAACCCACCGACGACCGCGTCATGGCGACCTCGCTCATCGCGACCTGGCGATACGACCAGACGTGTCTGGCCGCGGGTTTCGACTTCAACGCAGCCTACGCCGCCGTCAAGGCCGCCATGGTGACGCAGTTCGCCACGGTCGCGTCCCTCGCGCTGCAGCAGACGTTGTGGCACATGGGAAAGGCGGCCATCGAAACGGTTCCCGCGGTCGCCGAGGTCCGCCTCGCGGCGCCGAACAAACATCACTTCCTCTACGACATCGCCCGGTTCGGTGTCGAGAACGCGGGTGAGGTGTTCCACGCCGACGACCGCCCCTACGGACTGATCCAGGCGACGATCGCCCGCGACGACACCCCGCAGGCCCCATTGGCGTGGGAGCGGTGATGGGCGCCAGTCGCGAGGAGGACGCCGGTTTCCTCGCCCGGGCGGTCGGCCTGGCCGTCGAGAACGTCACCGCCGGTGGTGGGCCGTTCGGCGCGGTGGTCGTGCGCGACGGCGTCGTGATCGCGTCGGGGCAGAATCGCGTCACCCGGGACAACGACCCGACGGCGCATGCCGAGGTCCAGGCCATCCGCGCGGCGTGTCGCGAC
>JBPBQU010000388.1:0-7099 GCA_050955085.1 Janthinobacterium lividum
GCCCTCGATCCGTGATCCGGTGGCGGTGACCTCGCGTGAACCCGTGCGCCACGCCTGTGCGAAGGCGGAACCCTCCGGGTCCGCGACCGCGAGGCGGGTCGCGTGCTGTTGGTAACGGCAGTACCGTCCGATGGTGGCGCTCGTTCCACCGGTCCCCGCACCGACCACGATCCACGCGGGTTCGGGATGGGGTTCCAGCGCCATCTGCTCGAAGATGGAGCAGGCGATGTTGTTGTTGCCGCGCCAGTCGGTCACCATCGAGGCCGTCGAGAACTGGTCGAAGTAGTACCAACCGGGGCGGGCTCCGAGCTGCTCGGCTGCGGCGTAGACGTCACCGGGGCGCTCGACGAGGTGCAGACGGCCGCCGTAGCGCCGGATCAGGTCGAGTTTCGCAGCTGCCGTGGAACGCGGGACGACGGCGACGAAGTCGAGACCGAGCAGGCGCGCGAAGTACGCCTCGGACACCGCGGTGGACCCACTGGACGCCTCCACCAGGGTCGTGTCGCGATGGATGCCCCCGTTGGCCAGACCGAAGAGGAACAACGAACGCGCCAACCGGTGCTTGAGCGAACCGGTCGGGTGCACGGACTCGTCCTTGAGGTAGAGCTCGACCCCCCACGAGGTGGGCAGCGGGAAGACTCTCAGGTGGGTGTCGGCACTGCGGTTGCCGTCGGCCTCCACGACGCGTACCGCCCAGTGCGTCCAGTCGCGGGGCGTGCTCACGTGCTCCGGTGCAGGTTTGTCCGCCACGGTTCTCAGAAGGAGTGCTCGGGAGCAGGGAAGTGACCGTCGCGGACATCGTCCGCGTAGCTGCGGGCGGCGTCGGTGAGGGTCGCGCGCAGGTCGGCGTACTTCTTGACGAACCGGCCGGTGCGTTCGGTGAGTCCGGCGAAGTCCTGCCACACGAGAACCTGCGCGTCGCAGTCGACACCTGCGCCGATCCCCACCGTCGGGATCGTCAGCGTCGTGGTGATGATCTTCGCGACGTCGGCGGGGACCATTTCCAGGACGACGGCGAACGCGCCCGCCTCGGCGACCGCGTGGGCGTCCGCGAGCACCGCTCCCGCCGTGTCCCCACGGCCCTGCACGCGGTACCCGCCGAGTGCGTGCTCGGATTGCGGGGTGAACCCGATGTGCGCCATGACGGGAATGCCCGCGTCGACGATGGCCCGGATCCGGGCCGCCATCCGCACCCCACCCTCGAGTTTCACGGCGTGGGCGCCGCCCTCCTTCATGAACCGGACGGCGCAGGAGACGGCGAGCTCGTCGGACGCCTCGTAGGAACCGAACGGCAGGTCCGCGACGACGAGCGCATGCGGCGCCCCGCGCACGACCGCCCCGACGAGGGGGAGGAGCTGGTCGAGGGTGACGGGCAGCGTCGAGGCCAGTCCGAACACGGTGTTGGCGGCCGAGTCGCCGACGAGGAGGGCGGGGATGCCGGCCTGGTCGAAGACGGCCGCCGTCATGGCGTCATAACTGGTGAGCATCACCCACCGTTCGCCGGTGTTCTTCCACTGCTGCAGGTGATGCACGCGCGTGCGTCGGCGCGGTCCGGGCGCCTCGGTGGCGTACCCGTTCACGTGTTCGTCCCGCCATTGTTCGTCTCGACGTTGTTCGTCTCGACGTTGTTCGTCTCGACGTTGTGCGGGTTGACGTTGTGCGGGTCGACGTTGTGGGGGGCCACGTTCGTGGTGTCGGTGGTGGACGTGTCGCCGTTCTTGCTCTCGAGGGGGGGCGCGAGGGTCTCGGAGGCGGCGGGTTCGCGCCACCGGTTCGTGATGGGCAGGCGCCGGTCCCGCCCGAACGCCTTGTAGGAGATCTTCGGGCCCGGAGCGAACTGACGGCGTTTCCACTCGGCACGGTCGACGAGGGTGACGACCGAGTCGACCACGGTGGCGTCGAAACCTTCCGCGAGCAGGTCTGCGCGACCCCGGTCCCCCTCGATGTAGTTCTCCAGGATCGCGTCGAGGATCTCGTAGGGGGGGAGTGAGTCCTGGTCGGTCTGGTCGGGTCGCAATTCCGCCGACGGGGGTTTGGTGATGGTGTTCTCGGGGATCGGCGGGGTCTCGCCACGCGAGGCGGCGTCGGCGTTGCGCCAGTTCGACAACGTCCAGACGAGCGTCTTGGGAACGTCCTTGAGTGGGGCGTACCCACCGACGGAATCACCGTAGAGCGTGGAGTAACCGACAGCCAGTTCACTTTTGTTGCTGGTGGCCAGGGTGAGGTGGCCTTCCTGGTTGGCCAACCCCATGATGGTCGTACCGCGGACGCGAGCCTGCAGGTTCTCCTCCGCGACTCCCTTCAGCGGGACCGTGGCGAGGAACGCGTCGACCATCGGGGCGATGGGGTACTGGCGGTACTCGAAACCGCACCGTGCGGCGAGATCGGCGGCGTCGTCCTGGGAGTGCTGCGAGGAGTACCCCGACGGCAGCGAGATTCCGACCACGTTCTCGGGGCCGATCGCGTCACACGCCAGCGATGCGACCAGGGCCGAGTCGATGCCCCCCGAGACGGCGATGACGACCGAGCGAAACCCGTTCTTGCGCACGTAGTCACGCAACCCCACCACGAGGGCGGCGTGCACGTCGGCGACGTCGGGCAACGGGTCGAGGACCTCGCTGGCCCGAGCCTGGTAGGGGGGAACCTCCATGGAGCTCACCGTGACGCGGTCGACGTGGCCGTCCCAGTCCGGGGTACCGTCCGCGGCCGGTAGGTCGAGGTCGCACACGACGAGCGCCTCGCGGAACTGTGGTCCGCGGGCCAGTACCGCCCCTTGGGCGTCGACGACCAGGGAGTCACCGTCGAAGACGAGTTCGTCCTGCCCGCCGATGGCGTTGACGTAGGCGATGGGGCAGCCGGCTTCGCGGGCACGCCGGTCGACGAGCTCGAGCCGGACGTCGTCCTTGTTGCGTTCGTAGGGGGAGGCGTTGATGACGGCGAGGAGCCCGGCGCCCGCGTCCCCGGCCATCTGCACCGGACCGCCGTCCTGCCAGAGGTCCTCGCAGATCGCGACCGCGACGTCGACCCCGCGGATACGCGCGACCAGCAGGTTCTGGCCCGGCACGAAGATGCGGTACTCGTCGAAGACGCCGTAGTTCGGCAGGTGGTGCTTGGCGTAGCGCGCGACGACTCGTCCGCCGTGCAGCACCGCGGCGCAGTTCTGTGGCCGTCCGCCCTCGTCGATCCGGTCGACATAACCGACGATGACGGCGACCTCGGCGTGCCCGTCGTCGGCCAGCTCACCGGCGAGTCGTCCGAGCGCCTTCTTGGAGGCGTCGACGAAGGACTTGCGCAACGCGAGGTCCTCGACGGGGTACCCCGTCACGGCCGTCTCGGGGAAGAGCACAAGATGCGCGCCGTCCCGGGCCGCTTTTCCGGTCCACTCCCGTACCGCACGAACGTTGCCGTCGAGGTCGCCGACCGTTGTGTCGATCTGCGCCATGGCCACCCGCAGCTGAGGCATGGGCCCCAGCGTAGTGATGCCGGACCCCAGCCACGTCGCCGCGGTGGACCGCTCCTCCGAACGGGAGCCACTCGCCGCACCGACGGCCGTCACCATGCCCGTGTGCCGCACCGACGGCCGTCACCATGCCCGTGTGCCGCACCGACGGCCGTCACCATGCCCGTGTGCCGCACCGACGGCCGTCACCATGCCCGTGTGCCGCGCCGACGGCCGTCACCATGCCCGTGTGCCGCGCCGACGGCCATCACCACCGTGGGCGCAGGGGTGGGTGCGCCAGAGTGGTCGTCATCACGACCACCGCAGGGCACCCATGAACGTCTTCACCGGGTGAGGGGCAAAGTTCCGATGCGTGGCCGCGGTGTCCACACCGTCGTCGGATCTCTCGCCGTCCACAGGCCTGGCCCGGACTGCGTCACCGGTTCCACGGATCGGGCACCTTCCGTGCGGTGATCCTCCCTCCGAACCTGCACGGCCTCCTCCACGAACAGCAAGGGCTTCTCACCCGGGAGCAGCTCTATGAGCACGGGATCTCGCGCGGGCAGCTCCGCTGGGCGCTCGGCCGGTCGTGGCGACTGGTGCACTCGGGGGTGGTGGCGACCACCACCGGGCGCCTGGACCCCCGACAACAACTGACAGCGGCGCAACTCTTCGCAGGTCCGGATGCGCAGTTCGCGTCGACGACGGCCGCCAGGTACTACGGGTTGACCTCCGTGCCGGACGACGGTGTCCGTCGACTGCTGGTCCCCTTCGGGCGGGAGTCCCGCGAGGCCCCAGGCATCTCGGTGCGCCGGACCCGCCGGCCCGATCCCCATCCGCGCCACCGCGGGCCGCTGACCTACTGTTCGCCACCCCGGGCGATCGTCGATACCGCTCGGTCGGTGCGGGGTGACGACGTCACCGCCATCGTGATCGAAGGAATCCAACGACGATTGGTGACGCTGGAGCAACTGTCCGAGGAGGTCGAGGCGGGAGCCGTTCAGGGCAGCGCGGCGGTGCGCAGGGCGGTCCTCGCGGCCGCAGGCGGAGCCTGGTCACTGGCCGAAACGGATTTCCTCGACCTGTTGTCCACGAGTCGCGTCCTCCCATCGGTGATGGCGAACCCGGAACTCTTCACAGTTGACGGAGAACGACTGCCGTCACCTGACGCGTTTGTCGATGCGGTGGCGCTCGCCCTGCAGATTTACTCCCGACGGCACCACCTGTTCGAGACGGACTGGGAGCACACCCTCCAGACCGACACCGCACTCGGTGCGGCGGGTGTGCCGGTCATGGCGTTCTCCCCGCGGACGGTGCGGACCGAGCCCGCGCGAGTGCTTGCCTCCGTCGAACGCGCCTACCTGAACCTGGCGGTGCGCGGCACCCGTCCCGGTGTGGTTGCCCGGCCACGCACCCTCCTGTTCGGGTGACACCGGGATGGTGACGGGCGTGGGTGCGCGAAAACGGTTGCCCTGACGACAGCGTGGCCGCACCCACGGCCGTACGCACCGTGGTGACGGGTGTGGGTGTGGCGGTGGGGTGGTGACGGGTGTGGGTGCGGCGGGATGGCGGTGCGGGGCACGGGGTGATCGCGGGTGCCGGGACCGGGATGAGGAATGATGACGACGGGACCCGCCGACGACCACGGTCGGTCCGGCCGACGAGGGACGGGATGGGTGCCATGGACCGCCAGCAGGAATTCGTGTTGCGGACGCTGGAGGAGCGCGACATCCGTTTCGTCCGGCTGTGGTTCACCGACGTCATCGGGACGCTGAAGTCCGTCGCCATCGCCCCCGCCGAGCTCGAGGGGGCGTTCGGTGAGGGGATCGGCTTCGACGGCTCGGCCATCGAGGGCCTTTCGCGCGTGTCGGAGTCCGACATGCTCCTCAAGCCCGAGCCCTCGACGTTCCAGGTGCTGCCCTGGCGCACCAGCGACGAGCATCAGGGGACGGCGCGCATCTTCTGCGACATCCTCACCCCGGACGGGCAGCCGGCTCGCTCCGACCCACGGTTCGTGCTCAAGCGTGCGCTGGACCGGGCGGCTCAGCACGGCTACAGCTTCTACACCCACCCCGAGATCGAGTTCTACCTCTTCAAGGGTCCGTTGCAGCGCGGTGCGGTGCCCGAACCGGTGGACTACGTCGGGTATTTCGACAATCACCCCGGCGGCACGACGACGGACTTCCGGCGCGAGGCGATCTCGGTACTCGAGAGCATGGGGATCTCCGTCGAGTTCAGCCACCACGAGGGTGGGCCGGGGCAGAACGAGATCGACCTGCGCTACGCCGACGCGCTCACGACGGCCGACAACATCATGACGTTCCGCACGGTCCTCAAGGAGGTCGCGGGGGAGCAGGGGCTGTACGCCAGTTTCATGCCGAAACCGCTGGAGGGGCAGCCGGGATCGGGTATGCACACCCACCTGTCGCTCTTCGACGGTGACGCGAACGCCTTCTACGAGGCCGGGGCGGAGTATCAACTCTCGCGCACGGGTCGGCAGTTCATCGCGGGGATCCTCAAGCACGCGCCGGAGATCACGGCGGTGACCAACCAGTTCGTCAACTCCTACAAACGCCTCTGGGGCGGCGGTGAGGCTCCGAGTTACATCTGCTGGGGTCACAACAACCGTTCCGCGCTCGTCCGGGTGCCGATGTACAAGCCCAGCAAGGGTCAGTCCGTGCGCATCGAGTACCGCGCGCTGGATTCCTCGGCGAACCCCTACCTGGCCTTCGCATTGCTGCTCTCGGCGGGGCTCAAGGGGATCGAGGAGGGTTACGACCTCCCCGACGGGGCAGAGGACGACGTCTGGTCGCTGACCGACGCGGAACGTCGCGCGACCGGTATCGAACCGTTGCCGCAGAGTCTCGAGCACGCCATCTCCATCATGGAGGACTCCGAACTCGTCGCCGAGGTGCTCGGGGAGGGTGTGTTCGACTACTTCCTGCGCAACAAACGCCAGGAGTGGTCCGACTACCGCGCGCAGGTCACGCCCTTCGAGTTGCAGCGGTACCTGCCCCTGCTCTGATGACCAGCGCGACGGGGCGCCGGTCCAGTGCCGCGGCGCAACTGGCCCGGGCAGGTTTCACCGATCCCGACCGGGCGCTGCGCCACCTCGGTGACGCAGCCCTGGCCGATGTCGTGCACGCCCGGACAGGTTTCCACGCCACGTCCGAGGCGTTCACCGACGCCACCGCCGACCTCGTCGCGGCGCTCGGGCGTACCGCCGACCCCGACGCAGCACTCCTGGGGGTGGTGCGCTGGGTGGAGGCGTTGGCCGTCGGCGTGGACCGCGACACCGATCCGGGGCGGGTGCAGAGCGTCGCGGCGGCGTTGAACCTGTTGCGTGGGGGCGACCTACCCGATGTGGTCGGGACCCGGGCCCGGCTGTTCGCCGTCCTGGGTGGTTCGAGTGCGCTCACCGACCACCTGGTGCGCCACCCCCGGCACTGGACGGTGTTCGCCTCCGCGTCGGCGCCGGATCCAGCGGAACTGCGCGCCGAACTGCTCGCGGCGGTGGGTGCGGACGGCGGGGCTGGCGTCCCGATCGCCACCACGGGCCGGGCGGGACGCTCCCCGGGCGATGCGCTGCGGGTCGCCTACCGTCGTCGCCTCGTCGGGCTCGCGGGTCGCGACCTGTCCTCTCCGGAACCCGCTGCCGTC
>JBPBQU010000389.1:0-6841 GCA_050955085.1 Janthinobacterium lividum
CAAGGCCACCGGCACCCACCAGAGCCGCTTCGAGCGCGACGCCTTCGCGACCCTCTACGAGGACCGTCTCGCCCAGTTGTGGTCGGTGGAGAACCGCCTGTGTTTCGGGCGCCTGGACCTGGCGCCAGGGACGTCGGACCCGCGTCGCTACGTCGGGCGTCTCGGACTCTCCGACGAGCGCGGTAACCAGCTGCTGGTGGACTGGCGCGCCCCCGCGGCGCAGGACTTCTACCAGGCGACGGCGGCCTCCCCCCGCGACGTCGTGCGCCGTCGACACCTGCTGACGTCGGGACGGCACGTCACGGGGGTGGACGACGAGGTGCTCGTCGCCGCCGACGGTGCACGAACCACGGGTGACGCCGCGTTGTTGGCTGCGGTCAGCGCGCCCCGCACCGGACGCATGAGCGACATCGTCGCCACGATCCAGGCCGAGCAGGACACGGTGATCCGCGCCTCCGAGCGTGGCGTTCTCGTCGTCCAGGGCGGCCCGGGTACGGGCAAGACGGCCGTGGCCCTGCACCGCACGGCCTATTTGCTCTACACCCACCGCGACCGCCTGGCCCGCAGCGGTGTGCTGCTGCTGGGACCGAGCCCCGTGTTCCTGCGCTACGTCGAACAGGTCCTGCCCGCCCTCGGCGAGACCGGCGTGGTGACGGCCACCATCGCCGAACTGTTCCCCGGGGTCGTCGCACGCGGGGAGGAATCCCCCACCGCGGCCTCGGCCAAGGGGTCGCTGGCCATGGTCGAGGTGCTCGAGGCCGCCGTCGCCGCCCGCCAGCGGGTCCCCGACAAGACCCTGCGCTTCGACCTGGACGGCACCCGGATCCAGCTGCGCCCGGACGCGATCGCCGCAGCCCGGATGCGGGCGCGGCGAGGACACAAACCCCACAACGCCGCCCGGTTGACGTTCGTACGCGAGCTCCTCGACACCCTCGTGAACTCCCTCGCCCGCGCCCGTGGGGCCGACCTCGGCGAGGAGCGGGAGGACCTCCTCACGGAACTGCGTGAATCCGTCGACGTCCGCCGGGAGGTGAACCTGTGCTGGATGCCACTGTCCCCGCAGAAGGTCCTGGGTGCGCTCTACCGTGACCCGGAGCTGCTGCGGGGGATCGCCCCGCAGCTGCCGCGCCACGTGCTCGCCGCCCTGCACCGTGCGGACGCGACCGCCTGGACCGAGGCCGACGTGCCGCTGCTCGACGAACTCGCCGAACTCCTCGGGCCACTGGAGGAACGCGGGTCGCTGGAGGCCCGCGCGGACGCCGAGCGGGAGGAGCAGGTCGCCTACGCCCGCAAGGTCCTCGACGACTTCGAGGCCTCCGGGGTCGGCAACCCCCTCGTCAGCCCGGAATTGCTGGCGGAACGGTTCGCGTCCGGTGGTCCGGTCGGCACGGTCGCGGAACGTGCTGCGTTGGACCGCACCTGGGCCTACGGCCACGTCGTCGTCGACGAAGCGCAGGAGCTGTCGGCCATGGCGTGGCGCCTTGTCGAGCGGCGGTGCCCGTCGCGCTCGATGACGCTCGTCGGTGACGTGGCGCAGACCTCGAACCCGGCCGGTGCCCGCAGCTGGGCGCAGGCCCTGAAACCCGTGGTGGACGACCGGTGGCGCCTCGTGGAGCTGACCGTCAACTACCGGACCCCGGCCAGGATCTCCCGGGTGGCGGCGGATGTCCTCCGCGTCGCCGGAATCGAGGGGCAACCCCCCACGCCGGTCCGCGAGGGTGAGTTCGAGCCGGTCGCGGTGCGGCTGGCGAACGCTCTCGACGTGGCCGGGGTGGTCGACGTCGTGCGGGCGCAGGTCAGCGACCTCGTGGAGGGGCGGGTCGCGGTGATCACCGCCGCTGCGCACGGGGAACTCGGTGCGGACACGGTGCGCGCCGCCGTCACGGCCGTGCTGGCACCGGGCTCCGTCGCCGCGTCTCCCGACGACCTGGACGCAGATGTGTCCGTCCTCGACGTGCAGCGCGCCAAGGGACTGGAGTTCGACGTCGTCGTGCTCGTGGAACCCGCCGCGATCCTGCGCCGTCCCCGCGGCGCGAACGACCTCTACGTCGCCCTGACCCGCGCGACCCAGAAACTCGTCGTGGTGCACCACGAACCCCTCCCGGAGGGATTGCGGTCGATCTCCTGACCCCGTGGGGTTCCGTGGTCAACTCGATGGTCAGTTCGGTGGTCAGTAGGTGGCGAACGCCTCGACGACCTCCTCGCGCGATTTGCCCGCCGCCAGGCACAGCGCAAGCAGGATCCGGGCGTGCGGCATGGACAGCGTGTCGCTGCCGACCAGACCGCGTTGCGCGAACGCGCGGCGGTGCGTGACCCGACCGGTGATCGCCCTGCTCCCCGCGACCACGATGACGCCCGCGTCGACCGCCCGCTGCATCGCCGCCTCGACCCGCGGGGGGTTCATGCTCGGCGGGAGCGCGGCCACGACGAGCCCACGGGCGCCGTCGGCGAGCGGTCGCTCGACCACCCGCTCGTCGGCGCCGGCCCAGACGGGCACGATCTCCACGCGCGGCCACCGCCCGGTGTCGCGCTGCGCGAACTCGGAGTCAACGGTGTGGGCACGTAACTGCTTGCGGTAGAACCAGATCCCGCCGTACGGGTCGATGTCACCGAGGGCGCCGTGATCGCGCGGTCGGAAGGTGTCGAGGCCGGAGTTCGACGTCTTCAGCACGTCACGCGCGGACAGGATGCGGTCGTCCATGGCGACGAGCACCCCGTGCCCCACCGCTGCGGGTGCAGCGGCGAGGGTGATCGCGTTCGCCAGCCCGACCGGGGAATCGGAACCCAGGGCGGTCGGTGGACGCTGGGCACCGACGAGGACGACGGGAACCCTCGTCGCCAGGGTGAGGTGCAGGACGTAGGCGGTCTCCTCCAGGGTCGCGGTGCCGTGGGTCACGACGACGCCGGCGACGTCGGGTTCGTCGGTCACGATCGCGAGGATCGTGGCGCGCAACTCCGCCCAGAACTCCTCGTCGGCCGCCGTGCTGGGAATGTGCCGCACGCGCCGCAGGGTGACGTCGACGTGCGCGGGGAAGCGGTAGAGCGGGATGGCCTGCTCGTCGCGCAGGACGTTGCCGAGGTCGACGTAGTCGAGGCGGTCGAGGTCGTCGTGACCGCCGCTGCCGATGGTGCCGCCGGTCATCAGGACGACCACCCGCGGCCTGGCGGTCATGACGTGATCTTGTCGGTCATGACGGGATCCTGACGCACGTCCCCGGCCCCGATGCTCAACGGGTGAGCCACAACCGCAGCGCGAGGCCGAGCCCGGCGACGGCGATCACCAACCGCAGGGCACGCGGGTCGATCACCCTGACCAGCGGCGGGCCGAGCCGTCCACCGACCACGCACCCGGCGCCGAGGACGAGAGCAGCCCACCAGTGGACGTCACCGAAGACGGCGAAGCCGAGAGCGGCCACGGTGTTCGCCGCTCCCGTCAGCATGTTCTTGACGGCGTTGTTGCGGGCGAGAGGCTGATCGTGCAGCACCTCGACGAGCGCGAGCATGAGTACGCCCGCAGCCGCACCGAAATACCCGCCGTAGACCCCGACCGCGAAGATCGCGGCCAGCACGATGAGGTTGCCGGGTGCGACCTGTCCGGAGCGCAGCCGCTGGACCCAGGGTTGCAGCAGGATCATGACGGACGCCAGCGCCACCAGGAAGGGGACGACGAGCTCGAAGGCGCCCGGGGGCAGCGCGAGCAGCAGGAGGCACCCGAGCGCACCGCCCGCCGCGGCGATGGGCGCCAGCCGACGGACCCGGGAACCCTGTCCTGCCAGTTCCGGGCGCGACCCCGCCGCGCTGCCCGCCGTGACGCCGAGCAGGGCCACGGTGTTGGTCACGTTGGCCGCGAGCGGAGGCAGTCCGGCCGCCAGCAGTGCGGGGTAGGAGACGAGGGAGGCGAGCCCCGCCGTGGCCCCGACCACGCCGGTGAGCACCCCGGCGAGAAGCAGGAAGCAGACCTCGGCACCGGACACGCCGCACGATCCAACCAGTGGCGCCGACCCACCCCGTCACAGGCTCCCCACCTCGGGTGTGTGCCGGTCGACGGGCCGGGTGGGAGGTGATGTCCCGGTCGGTCCATGTCGAGGTCGACGCCCGCGAGACGGCCCGAGCATTAGACTTCACGGTGATGCCACCGGCCGCCAGCAACTCCCCCCGCACCTTCGCCGAGGACCTGCGCGCCCGCGGTGACGACGAGCTCGAGGAGCTGTTCCGCGCCCGCCCCGACCTCGCGACCCCGCTGCCGACGTCCTCGACGGCGCTGGCCACCCGGGCGACGACCCGGACCAGTACGCAGCGTGCCCTCGAACGCCTCGACACCCCGTCGTTGCAGGTGGCCGAGGTCCTCGCCGTGCTGCCCGAACCCACGAGCGCGACGGCCGTCACCAAGGCGTGGGGGGCACGGGCCAACGACGTCCTGGCCCACCTGCGCCGGCTGGGTCTGGTGTGGGGACCCGATCGTCGCCTGCACGTGGTCCACGCAGTACGCGACCTGCTGGGCCCGCACCCCGCGGGGCTCGGACCGACCCTCGCGGACGCGCTGGGGCGCCGCTCCCCGCAGCGCCTCGCGGAGCTTCTCGAGGACCTCGGTCTCGAGGTCAGCCACGACCCGGAGGTGGCGCTGGCCCGGCTCTCGGCCCACCTCGGTGACGCCGCCTTCGTGCAGAACCTCCTCACGACGGCACCCGACGGTGCCCGCACGGTGCTGGAACGGTTGACGTGGGGGCCACCCACCGGCGCCGTCGAACGCGCCGACCGTCAGGTGCGGGCCTCGACGTCGAGCAGCCCGGTGGATTGGCTGCTGGCCCACGGGATGCTGGCCGTCGTCGGCCCCGGCACGGTGGTGCTGCCGCGTGAGATCGGCTTGGTGCTGCGCGGCGGCCGCCCGCACCGCGTGCCCGATCAGCAACCGCCCGGGTTGTCCTGGGTGCCCCGCCGCCCCGAGGTGGTGGCCGCCGGTTCGGCCGAGGCCGCGGCCGAGGCCTGCCGCCTCGTGGCGGAGCTCGGCCGGGTGTGGGGTGGCGCCGGACCACCCGTGCTGCGCGCCGGTGGAGTCGGGGTACGAGAACTGCGGCGCACGGGCGTCGCCCTCGAGGTCGACGAGGCCACCGCGGCCCTCGTCGTCGAGATCGCCTGGGGGGCGGGCCTGATCGCCGACGACGGTGAGGTCGAGCCACGGTGGTTGCCGACCCCCGCCTTCGACGCCTGGCGCGAGGACGAGGTACCGCAACGCTGGCTGACGCTGGTGACCGCGTGGCTGGGTTCCACCCGTGTCCCGGCGATGGTCGGGACGCGCGACAGCAAGGACGCCGCCCGCAACGCCCTCGGTCACGACCTCGACCGCGCCTCGGCGCTCGTCGTGCGCACGGCGGTCCTCGCCGAGCTCAGCGCCGCCCCGCCCGACGCGGCCGTCACGGCCGCGGACCTCGCCGCCCGGTTGCGGTGGAGCTCCCCGCGCCGGGCCAGCGGCCTGCGTGACGACCTCGTCGGCTGGACCCTGCGTGACGCGGGGTGGCTGGGGATGCTGGGCGCCGGGGCACTGTCCCCCGCGGGACGCGCGCTCGTCACGGCGGAGGACCCCTCCACCGCGCACGGCGCCCTCGCCGCGCTCGCAGCGGCCCTGCCCGCACCCGTGCACGAGGTGTTGTTGCAGGCCGATCTGACGGCGGTGGCTCCCGGGCCCCTGGAGGCGGGGTTGGCCCGTCGACTCGAGGACCTCGCGCGCGTCGAGAGTCGCGGTGGGGCGACCGTCTACCGCTTCGACCCCACCACCGTCCGTCGGGGGCTCGACGACGGACTGACCGCCGACGAGGCGTTGCAGTTTCTCACCGCGCTGTCCTCGACGGGGGTCCCGCAGCCGCTGGAGTACCTCATCCGCGACATCGCGCGCCGCCACGGCCGGGTGCGGGTCGGACGGGCGGGCAGTTACATCCGCGCCGAGGACCCGTCGTTGCTGGCCGAGCTCGTCTCGGACAAGCGGTGCGCCAAGCTCGGGTTGCGCACCCTGGCACCCACGGTGCTGGCCGCCGCCGCCGATCCCGACGAGGTCCTCACCGTCCTGCGTGACGTCGGCGTGGCCCCGGCCTCGGAGGGCCCGGACGGCGAACTGCTGGTGCGTCGGGTGGTGGCGTTGCGCTCCGGCCCACGTCCGCTGCCCCGGCCCGTGACGGGCGAACCACCCGCACCCGGACCGGTGTTGCTCGGGGCCGCCGTGCAGCTGGTGCGTTCCGGTGACGAGGACGTGGCTGCGTTGGAGCTGCGACGGGCGCAGAGCCCGAGTGCCCCGCCGTTGCCGGCGATGGACCCCACGACCTCGCTCGCGCTGCTGCGCGAGGCGGCGGGTGATCGACGCCCGGTCTGGATCGGGTACGTCGATGCCGAGGGCAGCCCTCGCCGGCAACTGGTGGAGCCCCTCGGGATCGACGGGGGTCGGGTGACAGCGCTCGAACCTGGTGGCGGGGTGCGCTCCTATTCGGTGCACCGCATCACCGGAGTGGCCGACCCGTTGCCCTGAACCGGGGTCTGTGTCCCCCCGGTGAGCTAGCGTCGGGGGTCCACGTCAGCACGAAGGAGCAACGCGCGATGAGCGACACCGGTCAGGGCAACGGCCAGCCGTCCTGGTGGGAGAAGCCGGACCCCGAGGCCCCCGGCCAGGACGATCCGTCCCGCTCGGGCGGGCAGCAGGGGGAATCCACCGCGCAGGCGCGCGATGTCCACGACCCCTACCGCACGTCGTCGTCGGCGGAGCCGACCCAGAGCGTCCCGCACTACGCACAGCCGCAGCCGGACCAGCCCGCGTCGCCGTGGGGTTCCCCGTCGCCCACCGAAGCGAGCCAGGACC